>JAADHP010000104.1:2233-6709 GCA_013151785.1 Nitrospirota bacterium
AAATCGCAAAATTCCCTCGGAAGCTGCCATGGATGGCTGCTGAGAATGAGATGAAGACTCTACCATGCCACTCCTTCCAGGGATTGCCAGGGTTTCGTTACAGCTGGATCTGGATGAAGATTACATGACAATGAGCAGATCAGATCTAATTCTGACAGAAAGAAAGGACAACATTGCCTGTCTTGTACTCAACCGTCCTTCTGTGCTGAATGCAATCAATCCTGAGTTACTTGTAGGACTGAAGGACGAACTGGAAAGAATAAAACAAGACCCCGGGATCAGGGCTGTTATCCTCACAGGCGCTGGAGACAGAGCATTCTCTGCAGGCGCTGATATTGAATATCTGAACAGGGCAACACCCTCGGAAGTGAGAGAACTCGCCAGACTTGCAGTGGCTGTCACAAATCTGATTGAGAACCTTGGCAAGGTATCACTTGCCCTTATTAATGGATATGCACTGGGTGGTGGCCTGGAAATAGCCGAGGCATGCATGTTAAGAGTTGCATCAGAAAATGCAATGCTTGGTCATCCAGAGGTCACTATTGGGGCTATCTCTGGATGGGGAGGGACAACAAGGCTGCCACGCCTGGTCGGTAAAGGAAGAGCAGCAGAACTTCTCCTGACGGGAAGGATGATCACGGCTACAGAGGCCTTTGAAATTGGCCTTGTAAATCGTGTTACAAAACCAGAGGAACTCAGAAGAACCGGGGAAGATCTGCTGAGAGAGATTCTTCAACATCCTCAACCTGCCATCAGCCTCACCTGGGAGGCCATGCACAGGGGGCTTGATCTGTCTGTGGATGAGTCTGCAAGGCTTGGTGCGGATCTCTTTGGCATTGTAGCCTCCACAGAGGAATTCAGAAGGAGCACCGAGGCATTTCTGAAGAAAAGGAAATAGATTAACGGGTATGCTATCTGAGCATATATGCTATGGGGGGCTGTCCACTAAACTGTGTAAATTATTAACCTAACACCACAGGAGACAGAAAGCACAAGGAAATACCTAAAAAATAAGCTTTTCAATCAGATCAGCCTTTTCACAAAACCATAAAACTCCCACCATGGAAGTGCAAGGTTATCGTGAGGCAGGGGTGTTTTTTTATCAACTCTACATACCACAATCCCCTGTTGAAAAGCGTCTTTGCCTGCTGTCTTTTTAAATCTCTCAAGAGTGTTAACATGACCGGTGGCAGGAGTGGATGAGAGTTTTATTTCAACAGGCAGTAATTTGCCTTTGGTCTGAAGAATCAAGTCAACCTCAAGCCCATCATGTGATCTCCAGTAGAATATATCTGGACTTTTACCTGAATTCAGATATGCCTTTACAGCCTCAGAAACAATAAACCCTTCAAACAATGCACCTCCCATTGCACCTGCCACTGCTGCCTCCATAGAGGGCTGTCTGGTAAGCAGACTGACAAGGGCAGGGTCTAAAAAGTACATCTTTGGTGATTTGATAATCCTCTTTCCGTAGTTTTTGAAATAGGGTCTGAGAAAATAGATAATGTATGATGCCTCCAGCACCCCTACCCATGACTTTATGGTGGGAACCGATACGCCCACATCCCTTGCAAGGGCAGAATGATTAAATACCTGGGCATGTTGAGCAGCAAGCAGGGAAACAAACTCCTCAAACACCCTGAGATCCTTTATGTTCATCAACTGCCTTACATCTCTTTCCAGATAAGTCCTTACATAAGATCTAACCCATAAGTCTCTCTTGGCTGGCTTTAATGTGATCTCTGGATAAAGGCCATACCAGAGGATTTGTTCCAGATTTATTTTCCTTGCTGAGAGTGCCTCTTTTGTGCAAAAGGGTAGCAATTCAAGCACCCCCACCCTGCCTGCAAGGGATTCAGATATCTCTTTCATAAGAATAAACTGCTGAGAACCAGTTAGCACCCATCTGCCGTATCTGTGCCGTGCCTGCTCTATGTCTAACTTTATGTAATGTATTATTTCTGCAACATACTGTATCTCATCTATTACTACCTTTTTTTTCTTAAACCTCTTCAAGAAACCCTTTGGGTCGTGTCTTGCAAAGTCTCTTTCAGTTGGATCATCAAAGCTCACATAGTCAGCAGTTTTAAGCTCATTCTGGACAAAGGTGGTCTTGCCTGACTGTCTGGGGCCAGTGATTATCACAGAAGGAAATGCCCTGAGTGCCTCTTTGAAGGTTTTAGCCAGGTCTCTTTGAATATACATATTAATATTTTAAAGTTAAACTTTAAAATTGTCAACTTTTGTCTTGAAGCCAGAGTATTGGTATATGGTCTTCTTCACCACCTCTTGGTACAGCCTGTTATTTAAAAACTTCTCTTTCCTATCAGCTATTTACGGATTGATGCAAAAACTGTTGATACTTACCTCCAATGAGTTAAAATATAAAGTTATGTCAAATTGGATTGATAACATATACTTTGTCCTTGTAAATCCCAGAGAGCCTGGCAATATTGGTGCTGCTGCAAGGGCAATAAAAAACATGGGGTTTAAAAACCTCCAGCTTGTTAATCCTCCAGACAATTACATGGAAGGGCATGATTTCTGGCTTGCCTGCCATGCCACAGACCTTCTTAAGGAGGCAACAGTGTTCAATAGCCTTAAGGATGCCCTTTCTGACAAGGCACTGGTGGTTGGAACGTCAAGACGAACAGGGAAAAAAAGAGGACTCATATTGCCACTTGAGGAAGCGGTTAAAGAAATAAGAAAGTTTGCAACAAAAAACAGGATTGCCATTCTCTTCGGACGAGAGGACAGGGGATTAACCAATGAAGAGGTTGAAGAATGTGGCCTTCTGATAAACATCCCCACCTCTGAGGATGCACCCTCACTCAATCTTGCCCAGGCAGTGCTTCTTGTTTCCTATGAACTGTCAAAGGGTGAACTGAGTGCAGAGATACCCGAGCTTGTTCCTCACAAGGAACTGGAAGCACTCTTTGGACATATAAGAAAGACACTAAAACTCCTGAACTATATCCCCAGGGGTGACAGGGATATGGAGGAACGCATTATGCGTAATCTCAAACACATGCTTGGACGCTCAGGGCTCACACCATGGGAGGTCAGGATGCTCCATGGCATCTGCAGCCAGATAGAAAGGGAAATCAAAAAAGGTGAAGATAAAGGTTCAACCTGAGGATTTCATAGTTGAAGAAGTCGCGCATCTGCCCTTAAAGAAAAAGGGAACCTACAGGGTATATCTCCTTGAGAAAAAAAACTGGAACACTGTTGATTTATTGATCAGACTATCCAGGGCATTCAAGATACCCCTCCGCAACCTTTCCTATGGAGGTAAAAAAGACAGGTACGGACTTACCAGACAGTATATTACCGTAAAAAACAATGATGACATCTCACATAAAGACAGAAACTACTCCCTTAGCTTTATTGGCTTTATGGACAGGCCAATGGGGCCTGACCTCATTGAGGCAAACAAGTTCAGCATAGTGGTCAGAGATATACATAAAAACAGGGTTTCCACCTTAGAGGAGAATATTGAAAAGCTCAGCAAAGAGGGTATGCCCAACTATTTTGATGACCAGAGGTTCGGAAGCTTTGATCCCAAGGGTGGCTTTATTGCAGAGAAGATCATAAAGAAACACTACAATGGAGCACTAAAGATCTACCTGACCCATGTCTACCCAGGGGATAAGGCAGAGGAGAAGAAACGGAAGAGAATCTTTTATGAGCACTGGGGCGATTGGAAGGCCTGCCTGAGAAGATCAAGGACAGAGTTCGAAAGGCTCTGTTTTCATTCACTTCTTCGCAATGAAAAGGCATTTCTGCCCCTTTTACATAGAATTCCCCGTGAGGAGATGTCACTGTACTTCTCTGCCTATCAGTCCTATCTGTGGAATGAGGTGCTCAGGAGACTCATAAAGAGGTATTCTGTGGAAACAAAAGCCCACAGAGGCATTGCAGGAGATTATGTGTTTTACACTGTTATATCAGGGGAATCCCTTGATTATCTTAAAAACCTCTCTATCCCTACTGTAGCTTCACGTATGGAATTCCAGGATGAACTCACAGAACATATCACAGAGGAGATACTGAAAGAACATGGTATAAAAAGGCCATCTTTTAATCTAAGAACTATCAGACAGGCAAGATTCACATCCTTTCTGCGAAAAGCCATTGTTTTCCCCGAGGGTCTCACCTGGAGTTTTCATAAAGATACCATCTACAAAGACAAACTATCTCTGAAGCTCTCCTTCAGTCTGCTCCGTGGTGGTTATGCGACCATGCTTATTAAAAGAATATCACTTTAGGTTTTGTTTTCGCAAATAGTGTTAGCACCTTAATGCCTTGAAATTACAGTATCTTTTGTTATTGATATTAGAGCCTCTATAATGTTAATATTAATTACTTTTTTGTCTTAATTTTAAATCCAAAATTTAGATCAGGAGGAATTATGAAATTCAAAGCACTGGCTATAATGCTTGGTATATCTCTTATTTTAAGTCTTGGGGCCTGTAA
>JAADHP010000237.1 GCA_013151785.1 Nitrospirota bacterium
TCAAATAATCCTTATCAAGATTCTCGCCACTTATTAATACCTCATAGTCCTGACCATTGTAAAGTCCTATGATTGTGATCTCACCACCTCTGCCTGGTGCATAACCATTTGTTTCTATATCAAGACATATTGCACTCTCCCTGAATTGATCAAACAGTCTCCAGTGTTCACCGGAGTTTAAACACTCTTTAAATACACTGGAGTTGCCTGAGTCAAGCTCATATTTAAAGCCCAAAAGCAACTCTCTGTAAAACTCTGCTCTAAAAGGAGAAAAACAGGGGAGATAATCTGTTTCTATAAAATCATTCCATGTGACAAGACCACTCTGCCACAGTCTTTTTTCTGTTTTCTCACCTATACCATCAAGTAATGTAAAGGTATGACGAATCATTCTTTTATTATACAGGAGTACTTTTACCTATTGGAAGAGACCGCAGCAAGGCAAATTTGCCGATTGACTCATCAGTCAGTTTTGTGGATAGGTGGATATTGGCTTTACCGCTCTACTTAGAATTAAAACAGAGGCTTGATGAATTGTTAGCAAATCTGCTTTTTTATAGAATCATAAAGACCTCAGATTCTCTGGAAATGACTAATACACAGACATTGAAGTTGAAGACATCAGTTAAGTTACAGGGGTAAGCCACATAATATCGTAAGGTAAAAGTGTAAGATGTAATCTATCCACATCAGCCATCCATTCCATCCCACTTACAAGGTCGTACCATCTCTCTGAATCAGCCTCAAGGTGATGCAGAGGGATATCTAAATGGCACACCCTGTTGGAGATATTCACAAGGGCGAGGATGTGCTGGGAACCATCGGGTGAAACCCTGTAAAGACTGAATACCTGTGGTGAAAGCACCAGGGCCCTCTGGGATGCATTAGGATGGAAGGCCTTCTGCTTTGTTCTTATTGATATCAGTCTGCCCAATTCCCTGTTAATCCTTGAAATCTTTGAGAAGGGGTCCTGTAATGCCCTGTATATGGCCTCCTCATCAATTATTGACCTGTTAATCTCCCTGTAGGAGTTTGTGGCAAGTACGGCATCTATGTCGTTCTGTGTACCTATGAGACTGTGAAGATATATACCGGGTACACCCTGCAGTACAAGCCCGATTATTCTTGAGGCAACAAACCTCTTTACCTGGAAGGCAATATCCTCCTCTGAGTCCTCACGGTTCAGGGCACTGAACCAGGTAATGTTCAGTTCATAAGGCTCCTCTCTACCCGCAGCATCGCTTCGGTATGAGACAAGAGAGCCATGAGCCCTTGCCCTTTCAATAATAAACTCTATCTCATCCCTGCCAAGTATGTCTTTTACTGCCATGAGTCCAATACCATCGTGGGAGTCAAGAAAATTGAAGAAATGGCAATAGGGAGATGGTTTCTCAAGCTTCCCCACCCAGTGGGTAAGCGCTCTTGAATCCTCCTTATAAAATGTGTAAAGGATCATGGGAGGCAGGGCAAAGTTGTAGACCATCTGTGCCTCATCCGTTCCATCGCCAAAATAGGACAGGTTTTCCTGATGGGGAACATTGGTTTCTGTTATAAGTGCCACATGGGGTGCCACCATATCAAGGACGTCTCTGAAGAGTTTTATTATCTCATGTGTCTGGGGAAGGCTTGCACACCTGGTACCCAGTTCATGCCAGAGGAAAGTGGCAGCATCAAGCCTTATAAGGTCAGCACCTCGCTTCACATACATCAACATCACCTCTATAATCCTTACAAGCACCTCGGGATTATGGTAGTTCAGATCTATCTGGTCAGAAGAGAAGGTTGTCCAGAGGTACTTCCTTCCTGTTGCTGTCTCGTATGGGGTAAGCAGAGGGGTGGTTCTTGGTCTGAAGATAAGTTTCAACTCATCCTCTGATATCTCATCAGGGGAGTCAAATGTTATAAAAAAATCATTAAACTCCGGGTTGCCTTTTAAGAACTCCTGAAACCAGCGACTTTTTGATGATACATGATTAAACACTCCGTCAAACATCAGTTTGTACCTTGGCTTCAGTGATAGTATATCTTCCCATGTACCAAGGTGTGGATCAACCTCGGAAAAATCGATCACAGCAAACCCCCTGTCAGAAGAGTATGGAAAGAAAGGAAGTATATGGATTGTATTTATGTTCCCCTCAAGATAGGTATCACAGAAACGTGCCAGTGTCTTTATGGGAGAGTGGTCTTTGCCCTTTATAAGGTCACCATAGGTGATGAGTATAATATCCCTTTCATTGAATCGCTCATCAGGGCTGAAACTATCACCTCTCTCATCCCCTTCCTGTACGCAACTCAACTTATTTGTATGGATTATTCTTTCAAGCACAGGGAGGTATCTTTTTGCAGTCTCTTCACCGTAGAGAAATTTCAGTCTCTTTAATATTCTCTGTCTCTTTTTCATATGATCAAAGTCTCAAACATGCTTTTAATATTTAATTCGTCCAGATCTTCCATAAACTTTAAAGGATTTATCGGACCCCATTGCTGTAGTATGCATTTAGGGGGTACCCTTTCCTGTTTAAATGGAACTGCTTTTCAGTTATAATAAACATCAGTAGTGTCCATAAAAATGCAAAAACAGTTTAAAAAAAGCCAACCATCAGGAGGTGATGAGATGAAAAAGGTTGTAGAGCTCCGTTGTGGATCTGTTGATTACTTTGGTATTGGTGCCATAAACAGGTTTGAAGGTATCATGGAACAGTACAGAAAAAGGGGCATAACACGAGCTGGCATTGTTACCGGTAAGAACTCCTACAGACTGAGTGGTGCATGGGATGTAGTGAAACCTGTGCTGGATAAAACAACCATGGAATATATCCATTTTGACGGCATAACACCCAACCCCACTGTTGACCAGATCGATGAGGCTGTGAATCTATTAAAAGATATAGAACCACAACTCATCATTGGCATTGGTGGTGGAAGTGCCATAGATGCCTCAAAGGTGGTAGCTGTGCTACTGAAGAATACAGGAAAAACAGCAAGGGATATCTACACTGGCAGGTTCAAGCCCTTTGAGGCTCTACCCACTGTCTCAATCAATCTGACCCATGGCACCGGCTCAGAGGTTGACCGATATGCAGTTGCCACCATCCCCGAGGAGTATGACAAGTCAGGTGCTGCTGCTGACTGTATGTATCCTGAATATGCCATAGATGATCCAGGGTTGATGCTCAGTCTTCCCGGAAAGGAAGTGCTCTATACCTCACTTGATGCACTGAACCATCTTGTAGAGGCAGCAACCACGAAACTATCATCCCCCTACACAGTGATGCTTGCAAAGGAGGGAATCAGCCTGATTCACAGATGGCTCCCCAGGGCATTGAATGACCCTGCAGACCTTGAGGCACGCTACTGGTTGCTCTATGCCTCGGTGCTTGGTGGCATAGCCATTGACTGTGCAGTGGTTCATATAACCCATCCCCTGGAGCATACACTCAGTGCCTTCAGGCCTGAACTTGAACATGGCTTTGGCCTTACCATACTTCTTCCGTCGGTTATCAGGGCCATTTACCCTGCCGCTGGCAGGACACTTTCAGAGATTCTGAAACCTGTGGTGCCCAACCTGAAAGGTACCCCCGAGGAGGCAGAAGAGGCAGCAAGTGCCCTCAAGGACTGGATAGGCGGGCTCGGAGTAACCCAGGGACTCTCTGATGTGGGATTCAGCGAGGATGATCTGCCCGAACTCCTGAAATATCTGAGAAAGTCGCAAGGAGAATCTGGTTCGCTCTCTCTTGCTCCCCTGCCGGTTACCGATGAATTGATCATCAGAATATACAGGGAATCCCTTTAAAGCCTCAACACTTATATCTGTTCTTTTACTTGATCTCCAATTTCCTGGCGCGTTGTTTTGCCTCTTCTGTCTTGGGTATCCTGATTTCAAGAATACCATCCTTGAAGGTCGCCTTTGCTTTATCGGTCTGTACATCCACGGGCAACCTGAAGCTTCTTGTAAAGGAACCAAAAGAGCGCTCATACCTGTAGTAGTTCTTTTTCTCAACCTTTTCTTCTCTCTTCTTTTCGCCAGAGATAGTAATAGTGTCATCACTGAGTGTTACCTCGATATCATCCTTTTTCATGCCTGGCAGTTCCGCCTTTACGACCACATCATCACCCTCTTCAAAGATATCCACCGAGGGTGATATCTCCTCAAACCCTGGCATCTTCACCCGGGGCAACCATGAAGGCCCGAACAGTGAGAAGGGACGGCGGAAAAATTCATCAAACCAGCGCTCTATCTCCTCAAAAGGTGAAACAGCTCTTGTGGATTCCACCTTCACGATCTCCTTCGATGACTCTTTCTTCTTCCTTGCCATCTTTTTTACCCTCCTTTCCATAAGATTAAACATTCTTTCTGAGACAGACGTCAATATTTAAGGCATCAGTCAGGAGTTTCTCCTTCCAGTATGTTTATCAGCATGGGATCAGGTCTGGGAAGTC
>JAADHP010000186.1 GCA_013151785.1 Nitrospirota bacterium
CCACATCGGTGCTTGGGAGATATACTGTGAAGATAACGACCCTATATAATGGGAGAATTTTATTCAGTAGATACACAAGGTTTACACTTCCAGTAAGTCAGATAAGAATGACTCCCACCCTGCCTGATTCCTTTACAGCAGGCACAAACACCATTTCCTTTACTCTTGAAAACACCGGTCTGATAGATGTGAACTCAGGCCAGTTGCAGATAACCATGAAGGAGCCTGATGGGGTGGTTCTTTACGAAGGGAGCCATAGTTTTTCACTGCCTGTGGGGCAGAGCACCACAATAGATGTACCCATAACAATCCCGTCTTTCAAATTTGGAAAATACACCCTTACCTACAGCCAGTCTGATGAGACCAGGCAGGGCATACCAGCAACCACCACGATTGTAAACAGTGCAACCATTATTACCAATCCTGATAAAACTTACTACAGGATTAGAGAGACAGCAACCCTTACAGTGGATATAACAAACACAGGCCTTTTTGACCTTGACAATGCAACACTGAGTGTCTCTGTGTCTGATACAGGCTATACAGACACCAGATCCATCTCACTTCTTAAGGGCCAGGCAACTGAACTTACATTCACAATTCCCATTCCAGAGACCCTCACATCAGGCTCACATGATGTTAATGTAATCATGACACTGCCCTCTGGAAGCACCATAACCCGAAGGATGAGTCTCACAATACCTCAATCATGGCTTGATGTGAGATATCAGGGGCCTGACACTCTCAAGACCGGTGATACGGTAAACATAGAGGTAACAAACACAGGTGGTGTGGATACGGGGCTAATTTACAAAGCAAGTCTTTTTGACAGTAGAACAACTGTGTATCGGGAAAGCATTAATGATACCATTCAGGCAGGACAGAGCAAGACCTATAGTTTCCAGATACCTCAGCAGGCAGTTCAGGGTGAGTACAATCTATGGGTGGATGTAAAGGATACTGGAACAGACAGATTCAGCTATTTAAGAAAGAAACTCAGCATATCAGGCCTCAAGGCAGGGCTGAGTGTAAGGACTGACAAAGACATTTATTTCCCCCGGGAGGCCATAACAGCCCTGAGCAGTATAGCCAATGAGGCATACAGTATTGAAAGCGGCAGTCTCCACCTGCAGATTATCAACAAATGTGGTGTTCTGGTACCAGGGCCTGGCCTCAGTTCCTACCATATCTCCACATGGGATGGCACAGAGTGGGTGGAGCGTGGAGTACTTCACTACCCTGACAGTTTTGAAACACAGGTTCTTGACCTCAGTGATTATCTGCCAGATGCCTCCAGGCAGTACAGGATAAGGATAAGGCATGAAGGCACAGACAATGCAGAGATAGACTACCTGAGCCTTATGGCAGATGGAACAGTGTATGAACCCTCTTCAGCCACGAATCTTGATACTGGAGAGGACATACTCTACTACATAAGGGCAGGAGACAGCCTTGGAGCATATGTACTCAACAACGAGATAGAGGTCATCTGGACAGGGCTCTCAGGTGCAACAGACAAGGTACTCCTGATGAGTGCACGGGAGGGTGCAGTGGATTACACTGCCTGTCAGCAGCAGATATACTGGCAAACAGATATTCCCATAAACCAGGCAGCAAACACCACAATGCAGTACAGCACACCTGCAGGCAGCATAACTGAGACAGGACAGTTCTATCTACAGGGCACGCTCAGGTCAAGGACAGGACAGGTAATCGCTGAGGCGGAATATCCATTTAATGTGGTAGATGGCAATACTGCCCTTCGGCTCAGCACTGACAGGGATATTTACAGACCTGGTGATACAGTGACCGTAACAGGGCAGGTGATAAATCTACAACCACTGGATATGACAGGTCTCACAGTATATATACAGGATGAAAACTACAGGGAACTCTACAGTGAGACCTTTGACCTGCCTGCCAGTGGAAGCCATCAATTCAGCTTTACCATAACCGTTCCATCAGAGGCAGCAGAGGGCACACATCAACTCTTTGGTGATGTATATCAGTCTGAAGGATTGCTCACATCTACAGGTATTACCTATGAAGTATATCAACCATCCCTCACAGCCTCAGTGGATGCACCTCAGGTGGTGGGGCATGCACCCTTTGAGATAACCATCAGGATGGACAACACAGGCAGGATAGCAGCCACAGTGGATGTATCTGCCACAGGGGGGTCTATTTCAGACACCAGAAACATAACCCTGCAGCCAGGCCAGAGCAAATTCATTCAGTACACTGACTCCATCAACACCGATACCACCTACACAATAAACATCACAGGTGACCTGAACCAGACCTTCACAGTGCCAGTCACCTATGGAGAGGCGGTAAGCATAGAACCTGTTACTGAACCAGTATACCCGGAGGGCAGGATATCCATACCTGTTGATATTACAAATACGGGACAGATGGAAGAGACCGTGCAGGTCACATATCAACTCACACAAAATAACAGGGTTGTATCTGAACAAACCAGGACATACACACTCCCGGAGGGAGGCAGTACAACAGACACACTCTATTTTGACCTTAAAGAAGGTAGTTACAGGTTCACCGCTCAAAGCAGCCAGCCTGAAGTCACCCGAGAGGCATCCTTTGAGGTAAGAAAGAAGGACAATGTGGACATGACAGTAGCAGCTGGTTCACAGACGGATGGGCTCATACCTGTAAATATAGATCTTACAAACAGGGGATACAACGATATCAACGGCAGTATTCATCTATCAATTATAGATGGACAGGGCACAGAGGTCTGGAGCGGCACTCAGGATGTTTCATTACCCTTTAGCATCACACCTGTAGCAGACTCTGTGCAGTTCAGTATCAACCCATCAGCAATACACCCGGGGGATTATACCCTGAAGGCAGAGCTTCTTGATGGAAGCAACCGTCAGATAGCCACTGTAAGCCAGCCACTCAGCATTACAGGCCCTGTGTTTGAGATTACAGAGTTGCCGCCTTACCAGAGCTTCACAGCAGGCCAGGAGGCTACATTTACATTTACGGTAAAGAACACAGGCAACCAGGAAGGACAGATGACTCTGACGCTCAGGAGTTATGACCTCATAGATACAACCAGGACAGAGTGGCTTAATCCAGGGCAGGAAAAGACCATAACCTTTACCTTCATGATACCAGAGGATTTTGAAGAGAAAGACTACTATGCAGAGTATGATTTGAAAGCACTCTCCAACCCCTCTTTATCCCCCCTTGGTAAGGGGGGAAGTGAAGGGGGGTCAGCAGAGGACTCCCTGAAGGGGCTGATAAAGTATCATGTCCAGGGGGTGGATATCAGTGTCACGGCCACACTGGATAAACAGTACTACAGTGAAGGAGACACCGCACATCTTACACTGGAAATCAGCAGTCAGGACTCTCATCAGAGGGAACTCTTTGCAAGGGTCCATTATGGAGACTTTGAGCAGGAACAACCCTTTACACTCTCAGGTACTCAGAGCCTCACCTTTGATATACCACTTACGAAGATAACAGGAGAGAAGCTCTTCTATGGTATTTATCATGCCTCAGGCCGATCCATACATCTCAACTCCCTCTACATCTACAGGGCAGGAGATGTGATAAACATAATCACGGACAAACAGGTTTACAATCCCGGGGAGACGGTCACTGTAACAGTCAGTGCTCAGGAGTCAGGAGTCAGTGGTGAGATGACCCTCACAGGCCCTGGTGGATACAGTGAGACCTTTCCCTTCAGTGACTCTGTAACAAAGACTCTCACACTGCCAGCAGAGATGACAGCAGGTACATATCTCATCAGTGCAGAACTAAGCACTCAGAACTCTGAACCCATAACAGCCACTCACCCCATTGATGTGGCAGGCATTGAGGTAAAGGTAAAGGAAGCCAGCCTTGACAGGGCACGGTACAATCCCACTGATCTGATACAGTTGAGTTTGAGAATAGAGAGCAATATCTCAAAACCGTCCACAGTAAAGGCGTGGGTGGTTGACCCGAACAATGTAATAAAAGAGGTGGGTGCCTCAGCAGTGACACTCAATGCCACAGAGCCAGTACTCTTTGAGGGCACCTTCCCCCTTGATACCACAGTGGCAGGAATACACAGGCTCCTATATGGCATCTACGATGGGGAGATGCTTCTTGTCTCAGGCTCTGAGGCCTTTGATGTGGGGAATGCAGTGCTACTTGGCATAACCACAGACAGGCAGGACTATCCTGAAGGCACAGAGCCTGTAAAGGCAGGACTAAGCCTCTGGGGTCATGGCCAGTTCAGCCTTGAGGTGCTTGTGGATGGCACAACTGTTAAGAGTAGCACAGTGACCCTTGATGGTTTCAGCACCATGGAGATAGACCTTGGCACACAGAACCCGGGAGTACATAAACTGGAGGCAATACTCAGAGAAAGCTCACTCACAAGCAGAAAGGAGACAACCTTCAGCTACGGCACCTCACTGCCTGACCTCATGGGAACGATAGATGTAAGGGTGGGAGGAATCAGAAACGAGATCCTGCCTGTCAGGGTTGTGGTAAAGAACTACGGAAGAACAGAATCAGTACCTTCAGAAGTAAATCTCTATGTAGCAGGGCAATTGATAGCAACACAACCAATAGACTCTATAAAACCAGGAGATGCACAGGAGGTGGAGTTTGGATATGACCTCAAAGGCTACTCAGGCACACTCAGCCTAAAGGCGGTCATTGACCCTGAAGACACGGTAAGGGAATTCAATGAAGAAAACAACGAGGCCACTACCACAGCGGACATACCAGAGGAAAGACCTGACTTCACACTGAGTGTTGACAACAATTACCAGTCTGTAAAGCAGGGAGAGACAGCAGAGTACAGACTTCAGATAGGAGCCATAAGCGGATATGACTCAGAGGTAGCCCTTGATATAGATGAGGTGCCACAGGGCACGACAGTAACATTCAGCCCTGCAAGCCTCCTGCCGCCTGGTGAGGCAGTAACCATGTTTATAACCACAGAGGATACAGAGCCAGCCACACATGACATGACAGTCAGAGCCACCTCGGATGGGATAGTCCATACTGCTCAGATAACACTTGATGTGAGAGGCTTCAGCCTTGAGGCAGAGCCACAGGAGATCACACTAAAGCAGGGAGAGGAAAAAGAGGTAATAATAGTTCTCAAGGCAGAAAATGGCTATTCAGGCACAGTACAGTTGAACGCAGAGAGTCCGGTGGATGGTCTTGAGGCAATCCTGAGCGAGACCTCTGTGGATGTTCCTTTCGATACAATGCTTACAATAAAGGCATGGGAAGAACTATCCCCTGGTGAGTATGAGATAAGAATAAAGGCCACGGACGGACTTGTCACAAAGTACGAAACGATACATGTAACCGTGGAAGAAGCAATCACCTACAGACCCGTGTATATTGTGACACCAGGGCCAGGAGTCACAAACAGAGCGATTGTAAGATTAATTGACACTGACCATAACATATTACTTGAACTTAAGGCCTTTCCCTACCGCTTTGGAGCCAATGCAGTGATGGCAGACATAGACGGAGACGGCACAGAGGAGATAGTGGTCACACCGGGGCCAGACCCAAGGGCAGGAGGGATAGTAAAGGTATTCGACCAGAATGGCAATCTCATACTCCGGCAGGAGATATTCAAACAAAAGCACGGGATGGGCCTTGCAGCAGGGGATTTTGATGGAGACGGCCGTGATGAGCTGGTCTTTGTGGAGGGCTCGGGCCTGAAGAGTCACTCAAGAGTAGTGGCCATGAAGTACACACCAGAGGGCTTTGTTTCCACAGGTCTTGAGTTTGAATATCCCGGGAGAGACAGCCACTGCAAAGATGACAACGGACACCATGAGGACAGGCACTATGGAAAGAGAATTGTTGTGGCCACAGCAGATACAGATGGTGATGGCAGGGCAGAACTTGTGGTTTTGAGTCCTGCGAGGCACCAGAGGCAGAAGATAACAGTTTACAGGATTAACACCGATTCCGATGGCCAGTGGTATGTTGAAGAAAGGATACTTGAGATGAAACTCCACAAATACAGAGCCTCCTCAGTGGCAGGCTGTGACATTGATGGTGACGGTACGGATGAACTGGTTGCAGGAGGCAGTGAAATAGGCATATTTGATGCTGATGGTTCAACCGTTTCCCTCTTTAAACCCTTCAACAAACAGAACAAAGGGGTATATGCAGGGTGTCTGGATACAGACGGAGACGCCCGGGAAGAGATAATGGCTGGCAAAGGGCCTGAGCCAAGGAACAGGGCTGATATAAGGGTGTTCAGGCCAGATGGTATCCTGATAGAGGAGTTCAGGGCATTTCCTCACAGATTCAGATGGGGCGTGAAGGCAGGTGGAGGGATGATTGTGGAGAGAATGTAGATCAAATCCTTAAGGAGACAGCCCCCACCTGTGTAGCACAGGTGGGGGCTGAAAGGATAGTTTTTAGATGATTATCTTTTCCAAATGTAAGCTTCATGTGCATATACCACACAAATTTGCCGATTGACTCATTGGCCAGGCAATGGATATAGCCTTTTCACATCCCGATGCACCCCAGAAAGTCATTAAGACTTTCTGGGGACCCCCTTCTCAGCGGACATCCCTGTCCGCCTCCGAGGTGAAAATCAGGTTCACCCTCCTGGTGAACCTTTAATCGATTTTCAAAAACCGTTCAAAGGCTATACCCATTGTCTGTTATTTTACAATCCTCTGTCTCCTATGAACAAGCACTTTTATGTTAAAATTTTATATGAGTGGTTTGTTGTTAGATGAAAAAACCTTCTCTCTGGTACACCTTATTACAGACAGCATCGGGCTGCCATTGATCTTCACTGACCACAGATACATAATAAAGGAACTGAACAGTTCAGCAGAGGAGCTTTTCCAGTACAAAAGCAGGGAATTGGAAGGTATCAGCGTAGAGATACTTTTCCATGACAGCTCATTCCTGAAAAAGATATATAACAACGATGTAAGAACCTGTCGTTTTAAAATCACCTGCATGAGCCGAGACAGGGAGACCTTCCCTTCAGAAACAACAGTTGTCGAAATACCAGGTGGATATGTTTTTGTAGTAGAGAATATCAAGGAAAGATTAAAGACACAACATAAGGCAAACCTCAGAACAAGAGAGATCAGAACATTTAATGCCCTTACAGAGATCCTGTCAAGGGGGAATGATTTAAAAAAAATATTAAAAGAGGTTCTTGATACTATTATCGAGGGCCTGAAGATTGATGCGGCATGGCTCTATCTTGTTGACGAGAGGAGTGGTGATATAAGACTCTGTTGTTACAAAGACACTTCATATAAGTTCTACGAAGAGACAATAGACCTCAAATCTTATGAGCCTTTCATAAACAGGGTAATATCTTCCGGAAAGGCACTCGTTGTTAATAATGCTACAGAAGACCCTCGTATCTTAAATCTCAAAATAAGAGAAACAGGTTATAAAAGCCTTGTGGGAATTCCCCTCTCGGTCAAGGATATAGAAGTCAATAAGGAACGGATTGTTGGGGTGCTGGGCATGGCGAGCCTGATGGAAAGCAGGTTTTCTCCCATGGATGTTAAGTTCCTGAAGAGTATCGCAAACCAGTTAGGCTTTGCTGTGGAAAACTCACGTCTTATCGAGAATCTGAAAGAAAAGATGAGCCAGATAGAATTGATTAATGAGATAGGAAGTGTGGTTAATTCAAGCCTCTCCATCGGACATATCTTCAGGCTCGTTGTCTCTGAGATAAAGTCCCTTATAGAGTTTGACAGGGCAAGCATTACATTACTTAATGAGAATGAAAATACCCTGACTATCTTCGCACTTGATACCACTCTGAAAACCGAACTGAAAAAGGGACGACGCTCCCCAGTAAAGGGAACAAGTGCAGGATGGGTGGCAATCAACCAGAGACCATGGATAAACAAAGACCTCTCAAAGGAAATACTTTTCCCCGTTGACGAGGTGCTTTATCGTGAAGGCATACGTTCTACAATAAGT
The DNA here is from genome assembly GCA_013151785.1 of Nitrospirota bacterium. Taxonomy (GTDB): domain Bacteria; phylum Nitrospirota; class Thermodesulfovibrionia; order Thermodesulfovibrionales; family JdFR-85; genus JAADHP01. The sequence continues at coordinate 7,972 of JAADHP010000186.1, forward strand.
GTTCCTCTTTACAAGGACCGGCCCCTGGGCTCAATAAATTTTGATAGCACAAGGCCTGAGAATTATACAGAGGCTGATCTTGAGATACTTATGCCCATTGCAAAACACCTGTCCATAGCAATAGAGAATGCGCTTCTTTTTGAGGCCATATCAAAGGAAAAAAGAGAATGGGAAAAGACCTTTGATGCCATCACAGATCTGCTGTGGATAACAGACCTGAAAGGCAGAATCATAAAGGCCAACAGGGCTGTAACCGAGAGAACAGGACTGTCCGAGATTACCCTCAAGGGGAAGGACACATCCGGTCTTTTTGCACTTTTAAAGATCCAGTCGCCTGATGTTCCCGAGGTATACCGTACATCAACCAAGATCTACAGGGAACTGAAGGGAGTGCAGGGTGCAACCTATTATTACTGGACCTATCCTCTCCGTGACAGTGACGGAAGGGAATATGGTTATATAAACTATTTAAGAGATGTTACAGAGCAGAAAAACCTTCAGGAGCAGTTGATCAGATCAGACAAGCTGGCCTCCCTTGGTACCCTTGTTGCTGGCATAGCCCATGAGATTAACAATCCCCTGGGTATAATTGCAGGCTATGCAGAGGCATTGCTTGAACGTACAAGAGAATACGATATTGAAAATGATGAGACACTGAAGGACTTTCCTGAGTATCTGCAGACAATTAATAAAGAGATTTTCAGGTGCAAGGATATCCTGCAGAGCCTTCTTGATTTTGCCCGCCCATCTACAGGTACAAAACGTTTGATAGATGTTAATGAGCTTATTAAAGAGGTGCTTCTTCTTATTGACCACCATGCACGAAAACACAAACACACGATAGTGTTAAACCTTGGCTCTGATATCCCTCAGACACGGGTTGATCCAGGTGCCATGAGACAGGTCTTCATGAATATTATAATGAATGCCTTTTATTTTATGGATAAAGAGGGTAGGATTGTGGTACAAACCACATACGATAAGAAAGACGAAATGGTCATAATTACCATATCCGATAATGGAAGAGGAATAAAGAGAGAGTTACTCAAGAGGATCTTTGATCCCTTTTTTACCACAAAACCTGCTGGTAAGGGTACGGGCCTTGGTCTTTCCATCTCTCATCGTATTGTTAGTGAACATGATGGTATACTCGATGTTGACAGCACCGAGGGTAAAGGGACCGTCTTTTCAATTAAATTGCCTGTAAGAAAATGAATATAAAGGTACTTATAGTGGATGATGAAGAACCAGTAAGAAGGCTCCTTAGCAAGGAACTGAGCAGGAAGGGGTTTTTCACAGAGACAGCATCCGATGGTTCAGAGGCATTGAAGAAGCTGAAAAAGGATGCCTTTGATGTGGTTCTTCTTGACATAGTGATGCCTGGCATAGATGGTATTGAATTTATGAAAACAATCAGGAACGACCCTGCTGCACCTTCCATAATCGTTCTTACTGGCAGGGCAACGGTAGAGACAGCGGTTGAGGCAATGAAGAACGGAGCCTTCGACTATCTTACCAAGCCCTACAAGCTTGAAGAATTAAATATCATAATCAGCAGGGCCTATGAGAACAGGCGTCTGAAGGTGGAGAACCTCCTGCTTCAGGAGGAATTGACCAGAAGGGAAAGGCCTGATGAGTTCATATCCATGAGTCCTCAGACAAAGACAATTCTTGCCCTGATAAAGAAGATATCTCCAACAGATTCCACAGTGCTTATCCAGGGAGAAAGCGGTACAGGTAAAGAATTAGTTGCAAACTACATATGGCGCAATAGCAAGAGAAGCAACAAGCCCTTTATTGCCCTTAACTGTTCAACACTGGCTGAAAACCTGATAGAGAGCGAGCTCTTTGGTCATGAAAAGGGTGCCTTTACCAGTGCCTACAAGGTGAAACATGGGCTTGTTGAGGCTGCCCATGAGGGAACCCTGTTTCTTGACGAGATTGGAGAGATGCCCATCTCACTGCAGTCGAAGCTCCTCAGGTTCCTGGACTCAGGCGAGTTCAGGAGGGTGGGGGGGAACAAGAATCTCAAGGCTGACGTGAGAATCATCGCTGCTACCAACAGAAACCTTGAAGAGGAGATTCAAAGGGGAAACTTCCGTGAAGATCTGTATTACAGACTGAATGTGATAAGTATCATAGTGCCTCCGCTGAGAGAACGAAAGGAGGATATAAAACCCCTTGCTGATTATTTTTTAAAGAAATACAACAATAAGTTTATGAAAAACATTAAGGGGTTTGATAAAGGGGTCTTGAAGATATTTGAACAATACAGATGGCCGGGAAATGTACGCGAACTTGAGAACATAATCGAGAGGGCTGTAATATTATGCGACACAGAACTGATCAGCGAGGAGGATATTGCAATACCTGTAAGATTACAGGACAATCATCAACAGGAGGCACTAAAATTAGAGGACATAGAAAAGGAACATATTCTCAAGGTCTTGAAACAGACCGGTGGCAACCAGACAAGGGCAAGTAAACTCCTGGGGATTGACAGGAAGACCCTTTATCTGAAAATGAAAAAATACGGAATACAAAATTAAAATCCACTCAAAATTTCAAAATTAATATCCCCTGTCCTTATGAATAGTTGTTGTGTTTTTTTATCGGACACTATTGTTAAAATATAAAGAATTAAAAGAACTTAAAAGGAGGAGACCTTGAAGAAACTACTCTGGATAGGGGGCATTATAGCTGGCCTGATAATTGTCATAATCATAGTACTTACCTTTGTAGTAAAAAGCTATTTAAAAAGCGAAAGCCTTAAGGCACTTATTATACCAAGGGCTGAAGAGGCAACAGGAAGGAATGTGGAGATTAAATCCATTGATGTCTCCATATTCAAAGGCATTGTGGTAAATGATATCGTTGTTAAAGATGCCCAGAACAAAGGAGATTTCCTGAGGGTTGACCGTTTCATACTTGATTACAGCCTGATACCGCTTCTGAAGAAACAGCTTGTTATAAAGGAGATACGCTTTGATTCACCTCATATATTCATTAAAAGAGATAAAAAAGGGAGATTCAGTTTCCAGGACATTATGGAAAGGCAAAAAAAGAAACCTGTCAGAAAAGAAAAGACCCAGAAGACTGATGCCCAGCTCAAGGCACTGCCTGTTAGTATAATCACTGATAAAGTGCTTGTTTCTGATGCACAGATAAACTTTATTGATGAGATGAAAACACTTCCCGATGTTAAAGGCACCTCTGACATGCAATTTACAGTAAGGATCGATAAGGAAATGAAAGAGCCTGAAATAGAAGGGACCATTGATCTGAAAGGCTTAACATTAATCATGAATGGCAGGGAGATCAAAACCAGAGGGAAGATCAGTATAGACAGAGAAAAAATACTCTTTAACCTTAATGCCCTTATTGAGGGTGACAGGGTTGAGGTTAAAGGTAAGGTACAGGATTACCTTACAAAACCTGATATAGAAAAGAATATATACTCTAAAAGTCTCGATCTCGACAAGATACTCGCCCTTATTCCAACAGGAGAAAAAGAGACCACTAAATCCGCTGAAAGGGTAAGGACTGCAAAATCCAGTACAATAAAAAGGGCCAGACCCCTTAATCTCACAGCCCATGGACAGATGAAGGTGGACAGGGCAAAATTCAAGGGCTATGAAATAAAGGACTTTTTATTAAAATTCTCCTATAAAGATGAAATACTCCTTCTGAAACCCCTCAGATGTGATATAACCGGTGGAGATGTAATAGATGCAGAGGGTACTGCAGAGGGTGAGTTCAGATTAAGATATTCCACTGTAGTAAGTGACCCGATGAGGGTTGCGAAAAAATCCCTGAAGGGAAAACTCCTTGCCAGGCTTGCAAAGGGTGAAATTAAAGAATCCAGGATAACAGAGGCACTATCAGCATTTACAGGACTCACTGACCTGAGAAGACTCACCTTTAGAGAGGCTGTGTTTAACCTTAACTTTGCTAATGAAAAAATAGATGTGGATGGGTTTATTAACTCTGACCATATCAGATTAAAACCAAAGGGTATTGTTGATTTTGACCAGAACATGAATCTAAAGGCTGAAATGAAGGTATCTCCTGTGCTGGCATCAAAACTCTCTGAAGGTCTGAATAAAATTAGTTTTATGAAAGACAAGGAAGGGTGGGTGATAATACCTCTAACAATAAGGGGGACCGTAACCAGACCATCCGTAGGCATTGATACCTCTCGTATTGGCAGGGCAGTGGAAAGGAAGATCAAGAAGGAGATTGAACAGAGGATTATGGAAAAGATGGTGCCCAGAACTGATAAAAAGAAAGGCTCTTCAGAGAAAAAAACAGAGGATCTGATCAGGGGATTATTTGGGAAATAGAATTATCATACCCTGTTTGTTTTATAATCAGATTATGTCGGTAAATTGTCGATGGTCTTCAGAGTCGGTTTTATGGATAGATGGGTATAGGGTTTGAACGGTTTTAATTTTGCAACGGATTTGCCGTGGATGGCAAATCGCAAAATTCCTCGGAGCAGGACAGGGATGTCCTGCGAGAATGATGTGAAAACCCTATACCCATCTATCCTGACAAAGATTATTACATTTTCTATCGGCAATTTTGACAGAGGGTTGTATTGACTATGATCAGAATAAACTATTTCATACGGAGGTATTATGCGTAACAGGTTATTAAGGCAGACTGGTTTTACCCTCATTGAACTCCTTGTGGTAATGGTAATACTGGGGCTGCTGGCTGCCCTTGTAGGTCCGAAGTTATTTCCCAAACTTGGCAAGAGCAAACAACATGCTGCCAAGGCACAGATAGAACTCCTTGGAGAGGCCCTTGATCAGTTCAGGCTTGATACAGGCAGATATCCCACAACCTCAGAGGGCCTGAATGCCCTTATAACAGACCCTGGTGTTACAGGCTGGGATGGCCCTTACCTGAAGAAAAAGAAGATACCCCTTGATCCATGGGGAGAGCCCTACCACTACCAGTCACCGGGCACACATGGAGAGTATGATCTCTTCTCCTATGGTAGAGACAAACAGCCTGGTGGTGAGGGCGAAGACCGTGATGTGGTGAGCTGGGAATGAAAAAGAGCCGCACCAACAGGGGCTTTACCCTACTGGAGCTTATCATCGTGATGCTTATAATATCCATCTCTACTGCCATTGTATACATATCCATCAGCATTGCTGAAAGAAAGGCCCTTTTAAAGGATACAGCACGCAGGATATTTATCAGTTTGAGGTATGCAAAAGAGATGGCAATCATGCAACGAAAGATGATGGGGTTTGTGGTGGAAGACAATGGAAGGGCCTATAGCATCATCCAGATAAATAATGAAGAGGAAGGTAATTATAAACTAATCAAGCAGGTTGAGATAAAAAGGGGGATTGTAATTGACGGAGAAGGTATTGTTTTTTATCCCCTGGGTAATAGTACAGGTGGCACAATAATGGTCAGTGACAGTGAAAACAGACAGATAAGAATAACCGTTGATGATACAACAGGTGCTATCAAGATTGAAAGCGGTTAAATACGTCCCCCTAAATAACCGATGGGAAACAGGGATTTATAAAATAACAGGCAATGGGTATAGCCTTTTCACATCATTCTCGGCGGACATCCCTGTCCGTCTCCGAGGTGAAAATCAGGTTCACCCTCCTGGTGAACCTTTATTTGATTTTCAAAAACCGTTCAAAGGCTATACCCATTGCCTGACCAACGAGTCGAATGGCAAATTAGGGATGACGGAGTTTGAAGATAGAAATACCGGAGAGAAGGGGTTCAGCCTTTTTGAGGTTCTGTTAGCCGTATCCATATTGTCCATATCAGTGGTTCTAATCTTTCAACTCTTCTCCATGGGGCTCAGAAGCACAAAGAAGGCAGAACACTATACCACTGCATTGATCATAGCCCGTAGTCTTATGAACGAGGCACTGTCATTGAGCTTCATTGAAGATGCCAATCTTTCAGAGGACTATGAGGGGGGGTATACAGCTGAGAGAACCATTGAGGAGATCTCCCGGGATGAAGAAGGCACAACCAGACTCTACAGGATAACAGTGGTTGTAAAATGGCCTCCATCAGGGAGGCTGCAACTTACCTCTATGAGGACTGTGCATGAAAAGAACAGATAGGGTAGGGGGATTTACACTTTTAGAGCTTGTTATTGCCCTTAGCATAACCTCTCTGATCCTTGTCTTTATTGGTTCAGCCTTTTTCATGAGTTATCGATCCGAAGAAAAGGCCTCTGAAAGGGATGAGTTCCTGCAGAGAATCAGGATCATCAATGAAAGACTGACCTGGCTCATAAGGGGAGCTTATCCCTTTGTTAAGGTATCATCAGATGGAAATATCCTGTATTTTTCAGGAAAAGAAGATTCCCTGGGTTTTGTGACCACAAGCACACTATCAAAATCAGCTATTGAGGAAAGGGCAGGCCTTACCTATATGAATATATTCCTTGACAACAATAACCTGAAGGTTATGGAAAAGCTCTTTTTTGAAAAGGATATATTTGAAGACTCAGGTGGCAGGGAATACACACTCTTTGACAATATTGACAGCATAAGGTTTGAATACCTTGATGGTAAGGCAGAAACAGGGGCTGAGCAGTGGGTGTCTGAGTGGCTACCAGAAGAGAAGGACTATCTTCCTTCAGCCGTAAGAATCACCCTGACCATCATACACAGAGGCAGTATTATTGAACTCCCCCCCATTGTGGTAAATATTCAGGCCAGCAAGAGACTTACCTGACCCTTACACCGGCAGGCAAATCCTTTTCAGGTGAAATAATGGCTATCTCATTGTCTGTACCGGCAGCGAGCAGCATGCCCTGAGATTCGACTCCCATCAATTTTGCAGGTTTGAGGTTGGATACCACCACCACAAGTTTTCCAACCAGTTCCTCTGGCGAGTAGGTCTTGCCAATACCTGCTACAATCTGTCTTTTCTCCCCTATGTCCACGATCAGTCTCAAAAGCTTGTTTGATCCCTTAATACGTTCAGCCTCCAGGACCTTTCCTATTCTGAGGTCCACCTTTGCAAAATCATCGATCCTGATATAGCTGTCTTCAGACACTGTTTCCTCCTTGTCTGCTGATTTCTCTTTTTCTTTCTTCTGCTCCTTTGTGATCCTTGGAAAGAGGGCCTCCATTCTTTTGAGTTTTGTACCTGGCCTGAGTCCACCCCATTTAGTCTCTTTGAGCACAGGTTCATTGATGGAATCCTCCATACCAAGGGCACTCAGAATCTTCACAGCACTTTCGGGCATAAAGGGATAGATATAAATAGACAGAAACCTTATTCCCTCAAGAACAGTGTATATAACACTTTTAAGTTCACTGCTACCTTCGGGAGATTTGGCAAGGCTCCAGGGCTGCTTTGTATCAATATATTTATTCAAGGCACCTACAAGTGTCCATATCTCATCAAGTGCCCTCTGGAAAGAGAGGGTCTCAAGATGTCTCTTCATCCTGTCCACAACGGACTCTGCAAGGGATTTTATCTCTTCTTCGGTCAGAGTGGGCTCTGGAACCACTGAATCAAAATACTTCCTGGCCATGGCAAGACAGCGGCTTACAAGATTTCCAAGGTCATTTGCCAGGTCACTGTTAATCCTGTTGACAAGGGCATTAAAAGAAAAGTCACCATCAAGCCCAAAGGTTACCTCTCTGAAGAGAAAGTATCTGAAGGAGTCAACCCCATAGTTTTCCACCACCTCAAAGGGGTCAACAACATTGCCAAGGGATTTTGACATCTTTCTGCCATCCACAGTCCACCAGCCATGGGCAAAGATGTTTTTAGGCAAAGGCATATCCAGTGCCATCAGCATTGTTGACCAGTAGACAGCATGGGTTGTAAGGATATCCTTGCCCACAATATGATGGTCTGCCGGCCACCATGAAATCTCTCCCCTGTCTGGTGCAAGGTATTTGGTAGCCGAGTAGTAGTTCAGAAGGGCATCAAACCATACATATGTAACATACTCGTCATCAAAGGGCAGGGTGATTCCCCAGGTAAGCCTCTTTTTGGGTCTTGAGATACAGAGGTCTCCCAGGGGTCTTGACTTAAGAAACCCCATGACCTCGTTCCTTCTTGTTTCAGGGAGTATATACTGGGGATGCCTTTCTATATGGCTGATCAGTGCATCCTGGTATTTTGACATAAGGAAAAAGTAGTTGTCCTCCTCTATCTCTTCAACAGGCCTTCCACAATCAGGACATCTTCCATCTACAAGTTCCTTTTCTGTCCAGAACCGTTCATCAGGAGTACAATACCAGCCCTTATAGGGACGCTTCACAATCTCTCCCTTATCATAGAGACGCTGGAGTATCTCCTGAACCACCTCTATATGTTCTTTATCTGTGGTTCTTATAAAGGCGTCATTGGATATGTTCATCTTTTTCCACAGGGTCCTGAAATTCTGAACCATTATATCAGCATGTTCCTTAGGAGAAAGCCCTCTCTCCTGTGCAGCCTTCTGTACCTTCTGCCCATGTTCGTCTGTACCTGTCAGGAAAAAGACACTTTTGCCCACAAGTCTGTTGAATCGGGCAAGGATATCTGCAGCCACTGTGGTATAAACATGACCAATGTGTGGAGTATCATTTACATAGTATATAGGTGTGGTGACATAGAATCTTTCCATATCAACGTCCCTTTCTTTTCTTCTTTTTCTTCCTCTTTTTATGTGATGATACACCCTTTCTTCTCTTGAAGCGCTTCCTGCGGTCCCGTTTATCCTTTGTTTCTTCCGATTTTTTCTGTGGTTCCTCGGTCTTTGACACAGGCTCTTCAGTAACAGGAGATTCTTCATGTTTCAGACCCGTTATCTCCTGTTTATCCTCTACAGGAGACTCCTCCTTTGACTCGGGGATGTTCTCTGGAGGCCTTTGAGATGAGTCCTCATCTCTGTCATCTCCTTTCACATATTCCTCTAAGGTTGCCTTTTTCTCTTCCTTGAGATAGTTGTTATAGGTAAGATCTTCTCTCTCACATTCCTCGCAGAGACAACTCTCCAGTGCCTCGTCGATCTCACCCTCAACAGGACCATCATATTCATAGCCCAAACAGCACATCAGCCTTCCACATATTCCGGTCAGCTTTGAAGTGTTGAGGACGAGTTCCTGTTCCTTTGCCATTCTGATAGAGATGGGGGCAAAGTTTGATAGAAAGGAGTTACAGCAGAGTTGTCTGCCACAGATACCCAAACCACCAAGGAGTTTTGCCTCATCCCTCACACCTATCTGCCGCATCTCTATCCTGGTTCTGAACTTTGCTGCAAGGTCTTTTACAAGCTCCCTGAAGTCTATCCTTCCATCAGCAGTAAAGTAGAATATGATTCTCTTACGGTCAAGGGTTGCCTCTGTGGTAACAAGCTTCATGGGCAATCCCCTCGCCTTTATTCTTTCAAGGCAGAACCTCCTGGCTTCCTCCTCAAGGGACCGATTGTCTTCATAGGATTTCAGATCCTCTTCCGTTGCCTTTCTAATGACCTTTTTTACCTCTTTCTGGTCTGACTCCTTTATATCCTTCTTTATCACCCTTCCAAGGGTAAGGCCAAACATGGATTCGACTACAACAGTATCTCCCTCTGAAAGATCCAGATCACCTGCATCAAAGAGGTATATCTTGCCACAGGGTCTGAATCTGACCCCCACAAGATTGGCACTTTCGTCAAGGACCTCTACAGCTGATTTATCTAATTCCTCTGTCATTGTCCTCCTCCAGAATAAATTCAGTAGTGCTCATTAAGTTTTGATTCAATATAGTTTCTCGCAATAGACAGATTGATATTGAATCGTAAAGACCTTTTAAGATCAGTTAAACGGGTGTATAGTTTTATTATAGAATCAATATCCAACTTTTTACTAATCCTGTTATAAAAACCTTGCAGGCTGTCAACAATCAGGGCATCTTTGAGATGAGGGTGCACCATGGTTAAAAGTATGTCTCTAAAGATTATTGTAATCCTCTCAATCCAGTGCTCCAGTTCTGTCCTGTCTGTTACTCTGTCAGAAACCTTTTTAGTTTCAAGAGCACCTGCAATGTTGTCAAACTCTCCCATGATCTCCTCATACTCTGCTCCGCCAAATATGCCAGGTCTTCCCATGCAGAGCCTGGCAAGTGCTCGTAGCATCTCTTCTTCTATGATTCCCAGGTGTCTCTTTAGTACCTGTATCGTCTCTTCCTCATTTAACAGCGCAAAATTCAGTCTGAAGCAACGTGACCTGATGGTCTCCAGCAAAAGCTCGGGCAGATTGCTTATGAGAATTATCAGGCTGTTTGCAGCAGGCTCCTCAAGGGTCTTCAGAAAGGCGTTCGAGGCAGGTTGATTCATTAAATGGGCATCATCGATAATAACTATCTTCTTCCTGCCCTCGTAAGGTGCCAGAGAAAGAAACTCCTGCACCTCTCTTATTGCCTCAATCCTTATCACATTACTTTCAGGTGCAACGACAAAGAGGTCAGGATGATTGTTTGAGGATATCTTTCTACAACAACTACAATGGTCACAACTATCAGACTCTGCAGTGGGATGCTCGCAGTTAAGCACCTTTGCAAACTCAAGGGCAAATGTCCTTTTTCCGATTCCGCTTTCCCCACAGAAAAGATATGTTGTGGCAAGCCTGTCCTTTTTCAGGGCATTGAGAAGGATCTGTTTCTCTTTGTTATGTCCGATTATTGTATCTACAAGCCCCATGGAGACTATTTCTCCGCAACCTTGCCTATGCTGACAACCCTGTCACCATTACCAACATCCATCAGTTTAACACCCTGTGTGTTTCTGCCAAGTATGGATATATTTTCAACCCTTGTTCTGATCAGTTTCCCTGTATTGGTGATGAGCACGATCTCATCATCATCATTTACCTGTAGCAGGCCCACTGCCTTGCCAAGCTTTTCATTTGTCTTTATGGATATTACCCCTTTTCCACCCCTGCCATGAACAGGGTATTCCTCTATACGTGTTCTCTTACCATAACCCCGTTCAGTAACAGTAAGGATGGTTGTCCTGTCAAGTACAACCTCGGCAGCCACCACCTCATCATCATCAGACAGTCTTATTCCCCTTACCCCCCGGGCAGTCCTGCCCATGGGTCTAACATCCTCCTCCCTGAATCTCACAGCAAGCCCATTCCGTGTACCAATAAGGAGGTCATTGACGCCAGAGGTCATCCTTACGGCAATCAGTTCATCGTCACTGTCAAGTGTAATGGCAATAATGCCCCTGCCTCTTGGATTACTGAACTCCTTGAGGGGGGTTTTCTTGACAACACCCTTTTTCGTGAACATCACAAGATACCCCTCGGAGAAATCCTTTACAGGAATGGCAGTGGTGATTCTTTCTCCCTCATTAAGCTGAAGCAGATTCACTATGGCCTTGCCCCTTGAGGCCCTTCCTGCCTCTGGTATCTGGTATATCTTGAGCCAGTAGAGTCTGCCGAAGTTTGAAAAGAACAACATATAATCATGAGTGGAGCCTATGAATATCTGCTCCACATAGTCATTCTCTCTTGTCTCCATTCCCAGAAGACCTTTACCTCCTCTGCGCTGACTCCTGTACTGGCTCAGGGGGTTCCTTTTTATATATCCTGTATGGGAGATTGTGATAACCATCTCCTCCTCGGCAATCAGATCCTCGATGGATATCTCTTTTGTTTCGGCAATAATCTCTGTTCTTCTTTCATCACCGTATTTTTCTTTTATCTCCTGCAGTTCTTCTTTGATGATATTGTTTACCAGGACCTCGCTACCCAGTATCTCCTTGAGGCGGGTTATCTCTTTCAGGGTCTCGTTGTATTCACTGACAATCTTCTCTCTCTCAAGACCTGTGAGGCGTTGCAATCTCATATCCAGTATAGCCTGGGCCTGAATCGAAGACAATGGGTATCTGTCTGTGAGTGCCCTTTTGGCCTCATCAGGGGTGCTGGATGCCCTGATAAGGGTGATAATCTCATCAAGGTAGTCCAGTGCTGTCTTGAGTCCTTCCAGTATATGGGCCTTCTCTTCAGCCTTCCTTAGTTCAAACCGTGTTCTTCTAAGGACAACCTCCCTGCGGTGCTGCAGAAAGTGGTTGAGCATTCTCTTAAGACTCATTATTCTTGGCTGTCCGCCAAGGAGTGAGAGCATGTTGAATCCATAGCTGGTTTCCATCTGGGTATGCTTGTAAAGGTTATTGATTATCACCTCAGGGAATTCTCCCCTTTTGAGCTCAAGGACAACCCTGATGCCATCCCTGTCAGATTCATCCCTTATCTCACTGATTCCTTCTATCTTCTTGTTCCTTACAAGCTCGGCTATCTTCTCGATCAGGCGTGCCTTGTTTACCTGATAGGGCAGTTCTGTAATGATTATCTGCTCGGGCCCCTTCTGTGGTCTCTCAACCCTTACCCTTGCACGAATCTTGATGATACCTCTTCCGTGTGTGTATGCATCTGTTATGCCCTGCAGCCCATAGATTATACCTCCTGTAGGAAAGTCAGGCCCTGGAATCCTTTCCATAAGCTCATTTACCGTTACATCAGGCCTTTCAAGCAGCAACAGCAGGCCATCTATCACCTCTGAGAGGTTATGGGGAGGAATATTTGTGGCCATGCCCACGGCAATGCCAGAGGCACCATTGATTAACAGGTTTGGTACCCTTGAGGGCAGCACAACAGGCTCGGTGGTGGTTTCATCAAAATTGGCAATGAAATCAACAGTATCTTTATCAATATCTCTTAGCAGTTCCTCGGCTATCTTTGCAAGCCTTGCCTCTGTATATCTGTATGCAGCAGGAGGGTCACCATCAATAGAGCCGAAATTACCCTGTCCGTCAATAAGGGGGTATCGCATATTGAAATCCTGGGCAAGCCTGACAAGGGCATCATAAACAGCACTATCACCATGGGGGTGGTATTTCTTGAGAACCTCTCCAACCACTCCAGCACATTTGGAATACTTCTTACCAGGTGTGAGACCCTCCCTGAACATGGCATAGAGTATCCTTCTCTGCACAGGTTTTAAACCGTCCCTGACATCTGGTAGCGCCCTTCCTATGATTACACTCATGGCGTAATCAAGGTAACTTACCTTCATCTCCTCTTCTATACTTACTGGAAGGCGAGCCATAAAACCTCCTGCTATTTATTTATAAGGGGATTTTGAAAGAAAAGTCCCAAAAAGTCCTTCTATTATAACCTATTTAGAAAGGTTTTTTCTTATTGAGGCAGACAGAGGTGGTTCATCATCCCATTGATGCAATGGGATTTAAAATATTAAAAAAACAGAGCATCTTCAGCCTTCAGGTGATACATAAGGTTGTTGATGTAAGTTACAGTCGGTATTGCTACATGGTCTTCTTCACCACCTCTGTCTGCCTGTGAAGTACTGATGGCACTGCTATGTAAGGTTGTCTGTAAAGTTTTATCTGTTCTAAAATCCGGGGAATTGCTGTTTTTTGAAATCTCCTTCTCTTTTTGGTTAGAATGTATATATGATGGA
>JAADHP010000307.1 GCA_013151785.1 Nitrospirota bacterium
AGATGATAAGGGCATTTGACGAATCAAGCCAGAAGGCAATAAATGAGATCGGGAGGATTTAGATTATGATAAGGTCATTATTTATAGCAGCTACAGGTATGGAGGCTCAGAAGATCAATATTGATGTAATAGCAAATAATCTTGCCAACACCAACACAGCAGGATACAAAAAGAGCAGGGCAGATTTTCAGGAACTCATGTATCAGGAGCTTGCATCTCCAGGAGCAACCTCTGCTGCAGGCTCCCAGTTGCCTTCGGGTATACAGATAGGTCTTGGTGTCAGACCTGTGGCAGTGCAGAAGGTGTTTCAGCAGGGTGACCTTGTCAAAACCGGAAACTCCCTTGATCTTGCCATCGAGGGTGACGGGTTTTTCCAGATTATAAAGCCTGATGGAGAGATAGCCTACACCAGGGCAGGCACCTTTAAGCTGGACAGTGAAGGCAGGATTGTTAACTCTGAGGGTTATGCACTTGAGCCAGAGATAACAATCCCTGCAGATGCAACCCAGATAACCATTGGCTCAGATGGAAAAGTGAGTGTGATTCAACCTGGCAGTAATGTACCAAACGAGGTTGGTCAGATCGAGATTGCCAAGTTCCCGAACCCGGGTGGTCTTAAATCCATTGGCAGAAACCTTTTTGTGGAGACATCATCATCAGGTGCACCTATAACCTCGACCCCTGGTTCTGATGGACTTGGTAGCATACAGCAGGGATTCATAGAACTAAGTAATGTAAACATTGTTGAAGAGATGATCCAGATGATAGTGAGTCAGAGGGCATATGAATTGAACTCAAAGGCTGTACAGGCTGCTGATGAAATGCTACAGGTAACAAACAATATGAGGAGGTAACTCGTGTTACCGTTGATTATTATGCTTGTAATGACCACAGTATGGACGCCTGAGAAGGCAATAAAGGAGTATGTGCAGAAGCACTATCCCTGGCCTTCAGTAGAGGTAACAGATGTGGTTGCTGAAGAGAAACTCCCTCCTTATCCGCCTGAGCAGATTATTGTCAATCGTGGACCTGTGGGAAGGGCAGAATTCTTGTTTGTCTATAAAAAGGCAGTGGTAGTAAAGGTAAGGGCCAGAGTGGAGGCGAAAGACTGGGTTTTGAAAACAGCCCGTCCTCTTATTAAGGGAACAGCCCCTGACAGGGATGATCTTTACCTTTCACTGTTGAGTGTAAACAGAATACCACGGGGTGCAATAAAAGACTGGCAGGATTTAAAAGGCAAGATATTGAAAAGGTCTCTTCAGGCAAACTCTGTGATAACCACCTCTGTATTGAAGAACAGACCTTTAATAAAAAGAGGGGACAAGGTGCTTCTCATCTACAGGGCGAAGGGATTGAGGGTAACTGCTATGGGAATTGCCAGGCAAAGCGGTGCACGGGGTGATGATATTACGGTTGTTAATCTTGCCTCCAAGAGGTATATCAAAGGAGTGGTTGAAGATGAAGGCGTGGTCAGTGTTTTCCAGTAAGAGAGCAGGGATATCCATTTTCATTGATAGAAGGATATACCTACTGTTATTTGTAATTGCCTTGCTGGTGTCGGCCTGTGCCTCTTCTGCCCATAATGTGCCACCACCCTCACCAAGCTATATTGAACACTCCACGCGGGCAGGTTATGTTCCACCGCCAGCGAGTCCTGGCTCCATCTTCCAGGACAGGGCAAGCCTTTATGAGGATTTGCGGGCCAGGAGATTGAACGATCTGGTCACTGTGCTGATAGTTGAGAAGGTTACGGGCAGTAAAAAGGCTGAAACAAAGACAGGCAGAGATTCTTCCTTCGATGCTTCTATAAGCAAATTCTTCGGGGCACCACTAAATCTAAACCTTTCAAACCTCTATGGAAAGGGTAATACATTCTCACCTTCGGCAAAGAGCTCCGTAAAGGCAGATTTCCAGGGCGCGGGTGAAACCTCCCGTGAGGGTTCCCTCAAGGGTACCATAACTGCCCGCGTGGTAGATGTGCTGCCAAATGGGAATCTTGTTATTGAATCAAGGAAGGAGATAACCCTTAATTTTGAAAAACAGATACTTGTCTTAAAGGGAATTATAAGGCCTGAGGATATATCTGCAGCCAACACCATCGAGAGTACCAGGATTGCGGATGCCCAGATCTACCTTGTTGGCGAGGGTATTGTTGATGAGAAACAGGCACCTGGATGGCTTGGAAGGCTTATGGACAAGGTGTGGCCATTCTGATGGAGGTTGTTATGAAAAGGGTTGTATTCATGGCTGTTTTAATATTTATTATTTTTTTTACAACACTACTGTATGCTGAACGGATTAAAGATATTGCCTTTATTGAGGGTTTCAGGGAAAACCAGCTTGTTGGATATGGTCTTGTGGTAGGGCTGAATGGAACAGGAGATAAAGGTGATGCTACACTGCAAAGTATCGCCAATATGCTCACAAGGATGGGATTAAGGGTTAATGCAAAGGATATAAAGGCCAAGGATGTGGCCTCTGTAATGGTAACAGCCACCCTGCCCCCTTTCCCAAGGGCAGGAAGCAGGATCGATGTTATAGTTTCTGCTATTGGTGATGCCAAGAACCTCCAGGGAGGGACACTGCTCATGACCCCTCTGAAAGGACCTGATGGCAGGGTATATGCTATGGCACAGGGGCCTGTATCCATTGGTGGCTTCCAGGCAGGTGGTACAGGTGCCACCACCCAGAAAAACCATCCCACTGTGGGCAGGGTTCCCAATGGAGCTATTGTGGAAAGGGGAATAGAGATTCCACTGAATCTGCAGCGAGAGATAAAGCTTATTCTGAATAGTCCTGATTTTACTGTGGCATCTAATATGACTGAAGAGATAAATAAGGCTCTCAATGGTAAATATGCAAAGGCTGTAGACCCTTCAACAGTAATCCTGAAGGTGCCTGATGAATACCAGGGTAATGTGGTGAGCTTGATGACGCTTGTGGAGGCCATTGATGTGAAAACAGATATGCCTGCAAGGGTTGTTATAAATGAGAGAACAGGTACGGTGGTTATAGGAAGCAATGTAAAGATAGCACCTGTGGCAATTGCCCATGGTGGATTGACCATTGAGATATCCACACAATACGGGGTTTCTCAGCCCGAGTCTTTCTCAAAAGGAGAGACAGTGATAGTGCCACAGACAGAAGTGAAGGCAAAAGAAAAAGAGGCACATCTTATTGAAGTCTCAGGCACAACACTTGGTGAGGTGGTGAGGGCATTGAATGCAATGGGGGTGACACCAAGGGACCTTATTGCAATCCTTCAGGCACTGAAGGAATCAGGAGCCCTTAAGGCTGACCTGGAGATATTGTAGATGAATAATGATGGAATCATAGGTTCAGTTATACAACTCAGAAGGATCAAGGATCCACAGAAAAGGGCGAAGGCTGTTGCAAAGGAGTTTGAGGCACTCTTTATAAATGAACTGCTTAAAGAGATGGATAAAACCCTATCAGATGGATTTTTTGGAAAGAGCTTTTCAGGCTCTGTTTATCAAAGCCTTTTTGAGATGAATCTTTCAAGGCTGATTGCCGAGAGAGGCACGGGGCTTTCGGATATGCTTGTGGATGCCTTTAAAAAGAAGATATATTAAAGTTTTTTAGACCCTGGCCGATATATAATAGTATAGAGGCCAGAAGGCCCTGGATCAAACTATAGTGGAGGTCAGATAATGAAGGTCAATGGTGGAAAACTACCTGAGGGACAGGATGTGTATCTCAGGGCAGAGAAAACCCAGGGCAGGGAAGCCATAAACGAGACCAGGAAGATTGATAAGAGACAATCGGTTCAGGACAGGGTGGAACTTTCAGGTAAGGCCAGAGAGCTTGATGCACTTAAAAAGATTATCAATGAACTTCCCGATGTGAGAGCCAGGAGGGTGGAAGAAATCAAAAAAGCAGTGGAATCGGGCAATTACACTATAGATCCTAACAAGGTTGCCAGCAAAATATTAGAAGAGCTATGAATGAGATCAACAGCTTAATCAGTATACTTGAAGAACAATTGAAAGGTTATGAGAATCTCTATAGCCTTTTGAAACGCGAAAAAGAGGCAATAATCAATTTTTCACCTGATGATATCGAAGAGGTTTATAGAGAGAAGGATAGCCTTGTTTTACAGCTGAAGCTTCTTGAGGAAGAGAGACAGAGGCTGGTAAAGGCACTGCCCTTTTCAGAGGGAAAGAATCTTGGTATTTATGACCTCTATCTACACACAGGTGATGAGAGATTGCCACCTCTCCGTTCAAAGCTCCTGAGCCTTCTTCAGGGGATCGAGGAACTAAATGAAATAAACAGAACATGCATCGACCGTGCCACCACCTTTTTAAGGGCCTCTTCTTCCTTTCTTGACGTCTTTTTTACAGAACCCCTGAAGGGTACAGGCACAGTTTC
>JAADHP010000280.1 GCA_013151785.1 Nitrospirota bacterium
AATAAGGAGGGAGGATGTCAGAGACTTTCATTAATACCCTGAAATCAGTAGAGTATGGTAAAAATGTCATGCTGAACTTGTTTCAGCATCTCATGAGAACCATAAAACTTGAAACCCTTGAATTTCTGTACAACTTTTAAGTATTGCTACATGGTCTTCATCACCACGTCTGTCTATCTTTGAATGATTGGATAAGATCACAAGTGCTGTAGTGGAATTTGAAGGATTTTGAATTTTGCATCAGCTTCACTCTCCTGGTGAACCTCTTTGATTTTCTGAAGCCTTTCAAAGGCAATACCTGTATGCCTGCTTTTTTTGCAGACCTTTTTCTGTCAGCATTTCGGGGTGAACATTTCCATGTTTGCATAAGATAAAAGGATTAGGTTATATTTAAAGTTAAACCTCTGTGTGTTTTCATAATTATGCAGGATTATTACTGTCGGATAAATAGTATAAGTCCTTATGGGATAGGGGATATTAATTTTTCGTCTCAACTGACACCCCAGAAAATCTTCCGATTTTCTGGGGGCCCCATTTCTCACAGGCCATCCATGGCCTGTTCCGAGGAAATTTTGCGTGCTTGCCATCACGGCAAGCATCACCGCAAAATTAAAATCCGCTCAAAGTTAATATCCCCTATCCTTATTTAATAGCTTTTGTATTTTTACCGTACACTTATTATGCAGGATTATATAGTAATAAAGGGTGCCCGTGAGCATAACCTCAAGAACCTGAATCTGAGGCTTCCAAGAAACAGCATTATTGTAATCACTGGCCCGTCAGGTTCAGGTAAATCCTCCCTTGCCATTGACACCATATATGCTGAAGGCCAGAGAAGGTATGTACAGAGTCTCTCTTCCTATGCAAGACAGTTTATCGGAGAACTCCAGAGGCCTGATGTGGACAGCATCGAGGGGCTGTCTCCTTCCGTGGCGATAGAGCAGAAGACTGTTACCACCTCAGCACGTTCCACCCTTGGTACGATTACAGAGATTTATGATTATATGAGAGTTCTCTATACAAGGATAGGGGCCCCTTATTGTTTCAATTGTGGTGAGAAGATTACGGTTCAGGAGGCAGACAGGATTATAGACTCCATTCTTTCTCTACCTGAGGGTACAAGATTGCAGATATTGTCTCCCCTTGTTCGGGAACGGAAGGGAGAGCATAAAAGGGAATTGCTCCAGATACGAAGAGAGGGATTTGTTCGCGTAAGAATAGACGGCAAGATGTACGACCTCACAGAGGAGATCAGGCTTA
This sequence comes from Nitrospirota bacterium, assembly GCA_013151785.1. GTDB lineage: Bacteria > Nitrospirota > Thermodesulfovibrionia > Thermodesulfovibrionales > JdFR-85 > JAADHP01. The sequence goes on from JAADHP010000280.1 coordinate 1,261, forward strand.
AAAAGCAGGCCCGTCATACAATAGAGGTGGTGATAGACAGACTGATTGTTGATCACAGTGTTTATCGCCAACTGAGAAACTCCATAGACCATGCCCTCCAGTACTCTGATACAGTAATAATAAACCTTGTTGATAAGGATGAAGACATCCTGTTCAGCAGAACCCTGGCCTGTCCAAGATGTGGCATAAGCTATCCAGAGGTTACACCCATGTCTTTTTCATTCAACAGCAGGCTTGGTGCATGCCCTGTCTGTAATGGCCTTGGATTTGAGGGTATCTCTGAAGAGGGGGATGATGTGGAGGATCTGAGACCCTGCAGGGCATGCAAGGGGATGAGACTGAGAAAGGAATCCCTTGGCTTCAGGATAGGCGGGCTTAATATAGGGGAGTTTTCAAGGCTGTCAGTATCAGATGCCCTTGAATTCATTAATTCACTAAGCCTGAAAGAGAGGGAGTTTACCATTGCAAAAAGAATCATAAAAGAGGTAAAGGACCGTCTTGGTTTTCTAAGGATGGTGGGTCTTGATTATCTCACTATTGACAGGCCTGCCATGACCCTTTCAGGTGGTGAGGCACAGCGGGTGAGACTTGCCACACAGCTGGGTTCTTCTCTGACCGGGGTACTCTATGTGCTTGATGAACCCAGCATAGGGCTGCATCCAAGAGACTGCAGAAGACTTCTTGACACCCTTGCCAGGATAAGGGATGATGACAATACAATAATCATCGTAGAGCACGATGAGGAGACTATAAGGAGTGCAGACTATGTGGTGGACCTTGGTCCTGGTGGAGGTGGCTCTGGTGGCTGGGTGGTTGCGGAGGGACATCCTGAGGAGATAGAACAGGCAGAACGGTCGCTTACAGGGAGATACCTTTCTGGAAGGCTTGTTATTCCTGTTCCACCTGTAAGAAGACCTCCCAGGGAGTTCATTAAACTGTACGGTGTTGCTGAACACAACCTCAAGAATATAGATGTATCCATTCCCCTGGGACTGCTGGTATGTATAACAGGTGTGTCAGGCTCAGGCAAAAGCACACTTGTTTTTGATGTCCTCTACAGGGCGCTCAGGAAGATACTCTATGGTGACAGGGTCACACCTGGTAAATACAAAAAGATAACAGGTGTTGAGAGGATTACAAGGGTGGTATCTGTTGATCAGAGGCCCCTTGGCAGGACACCACGTTCGAATCCTGCAACCTATACAGGGGTCTTTACCTATATAAGGGAGCTTTTCTCAAGAACCACTGAGGCAAGGACACGTGGGTATGGGCCGTCACGATTCAGCTTCAATCTCAAAGATGGCAGGTGTGAGGCATGTAAGGGAGAGGGGTTCAGGAAGATGGAGATGCACTTTCTTCCTGATGTTTATGTTCCCTGTGATGAATGTAAGGGTGCAAGATACAACAATGAGACGCTCCAGATAAGATACAAAGGGAAGAATATATCAGAGGTGCTTGACATGACAATCATTGAGGCCTATGAGTTCTTTTACAATATTCCACCACTGAGGGAACGGCTGCAGGTTCTTGTTGATGTGGGGCTTGGTTATGTAAAACTGGGGCAGTCTGCTACAACACTTTCAGGTGGTGAGGCACAGCGGGTGAGACTGTCAAAGGAGTTGAGCGGTGGCCAGCGTGGACATACACTGTATATACTTGATGAACCCACCACAGGGCTTCACTTTGCTGATATTGGCAATCTTATCAAGATCCTCCAGGGTCTTGTGGATAAGGGTAACACTGTAGTGATAATTGAGCATAATCTGGAACTGATAAAGGTGGCTGATTATATCATTGACCTTGGCCCGGAGGGTGGTGATGAGGGTGGTTATATTGTTGCCACAGGCACACCTGAGGAGATTTGCGAGAATGAAGCCTCTTATACAGGCAGGTTCTTGAAGGAAAAACTATCTGCTAAAGGAGCAAGAAGGGATGAAAAGGAAAGGGTTTTATTTAGTTAGTCTCATACTTATAATTGTCCTTTCGGGATGTAACAGCAATAAGGAGAGGATGTTCAAGAAATCCGAGATACTCATGGATACCATAGTGAGTATCACTGTTGTGAGCAAATCAAAGGAAAAGGCAGAAGCTGCAATTGATAAGGCCTTCAAAGAAATTAAAAGGCTCGAGAGACTCCTTAATTTTTATTCAGAAGAAAGCGAAATAGCAGAGATTAATAAGAACTCAGGTATGAGACCTGTGAAGGTTTCACCTGAAACATACGAAGTAGTTGATATATCAAGGACAATCTCAGAAAAGACAGGGGGTGCCTTTGATATCACAATCGGTCCTATATCAGGGCTTTATGATTTTGTCAGGAAAAAGAGACCTTCACTGCAAGAGATTCATGCTCTTATCCCCCTTGTGGGATACAAAAAAATGGTGCTGAATCCTGAAGAAAGGACAGTGTATCTGCAGAAGAAGGGGATGAAGATAGACCCTGGAGGTATTGCAAAGGGCTATGCAGCAGACAGGGCAGTGGAGATCCTGAAAAAAGAGGGTATAAAGGCAGCACTTGTGGCAATAGCAGGTGATATAAGATGCTTTGGTACAAAGCCTGACGGAGGAGACTGGATTGTAGGCATCCAGAACCCAAGGGCAGGAAAGGGTGAGGATGTCTTTGCCACCATCAGATTGAAGGATATGGCCATATCCACATCTGGAGATTATCAGAGATACTTTATAGAGGATGGTAAGAGATATCATCATATACTGGACCCTGCCACAGGACTGCCTGCCAGGGGGTTAATTAGTGTTTCAGTGGTAGGCCCCCTTGCGACCTATACTGATTCGCTTGCCACAGCAGTGTTCGTCAAGGGGCTGACTGAAGGTAAGAGACTTGCAGAAAGGATGGGGTATCATATTGTTGCAGTGGACAGGGATGGGAATATCCATATAAGTGAGTTAATTAAAGATAAGATATCCTTGATTGTCAATAGGATAGATGTAAAAGGGAAATAGACATATGCATCACTCAGAGCTATATGCCAAATCAAGCGATAAAGTTTATAGCAGTGGTATGGTAGAGTCTTACACATCATTCTCGACGTGCATCCATGCACGTCTCCGAGGGAATTTTGCGATT
>JAADHP010000115.1 GCA_013151785.1 Nitrospirota bacterium
GGCAGTAAAAACGAAAAGATTCAACTTGCCCCTAATCCACCTACCATAATAATGATGGTAGGGCTTCATGGGTCAGGTAAAACTACTACATCCGCAAAACTTGCCAATCTTTTCAAGAAACAGGGAAGACGCCCCATGCTCGTGGCTGCTGATCTGCAGAGACCTGCTGCCATTGATCAGCTTGAAACACTTGGCAAACAGGTAGAAATCCCCGTCTATCTCAACAGGGAGACGAAAGACCCTGTCAGGGTTGCCGAGGGTGCTGTGAAACAGGCAATCCTTGATGCCAGGGACATAGTAATCCTGGATACCGCCGGAAGGCTGCATGTGGATGATACATTGATGGAGGAACTTTCCAGTATAAAAACCGCCATCAATCCTCATGAAATCCTGTTTGTTGCCGATGCCATGACAGGCCAGGATGCTGTCAATATCGCCAAAACCTTCAACGAAAAAATTGGAATAACAGGGATCATTCTCACAAAGATGGATGGTGATGCAAGGGGTGGTGCCGCCCTGTCCATCCGCTCTGTCACCGGAAAACCCATCAAGTTCATCGGTGTGGGTGAAAAGATCGAGATGATAGAGCCCTTCCATCCTGACCGAGTGGCCTCCAGAATCCTGGGCATGGGTGATGTATTAACTTTTATAGAAAAGGCCCAGGAAAGCGTCTCCTTAGAGGAAGCGGAAAAACTACAAAAAAAGATCCTGGAGGAATCCTTTACCCTTGAAGACCTGAAAGACCAGATAAAACATATCCGTTCAATGGGCCCTCTTGAAAATCTTCTTTCAATGATTCCAGGAATTGGCAAACAAATCAAGAATGTTCAGATTGATGAAAAGGAGTTTACAAAAATTGAGGCTATCATAAACTCAATGACACCAAAGGAAAGAAGAAATCCCCAAATACTCAACGGTAGCAGGAAAAGAAGAATTGCCCTTGGCAGCGGTACCACAGTTACTGATGTAAATAAGGTACTGAAACAATACAAAGAGATGAAGCGGATGCTTAAGATGTTCAAAGGCAAGAAGGGCAAAGGAGGGAAAAAAACCAGAGGATTACCACGCTTCATGCCCTTTTAGCACAATAAGCGCTTTACATTCTTGATTGTATTTAATTAAAATATCATTTACATTTAATTCTTAATATTTTATCATAGAGGAGGTGACTAATTGGTTAAGATCAGACTGACTCGAATGGGAGCCAAACACAAGCCCTTTTACAGGGTAGTAGTAGCTGATTCAAGGGCTCGCAGAGACGGCCCTTTCATAGAAATCGTGGGATACTATGATCCTATGAAGGAACCCTCAGACATCAAGATAGATACAGAAAGGGTAAAACACTGGTTAGAAAGAGGTGCTCAACCGACTGATTCTGTCAGAAGGTTATTACAGAGGGCTGGCCTGTAGGCAGCCGAATCAATCTTATGGAGGTGGAGATGATGAAAGAATTAGTGGAGACGATGGCTAAGGCACTGGTTGACAGACCTGAGGAGGTTTCTGTGAAAGAGGTTGATGGTGAAAGGACCACTGTTTTCGAACTCCGTGTTGCTCCGAGCGATCTTGGGAAGGTGATTGGTAAGCAGGGCAAAACTGCAAGGGCAATGAGAACCATCCTGTCTGCAGCAGGGACAAAGATCGGCAAGAGGTGTGTTTTAGAAATTCTTGAATAATCCAAAAAAGACCATATCAGAACCCGGAAGAGAATTCACTCTTCCGGGTTTTTCATCTATATGCCAGCCAATATCGTTGTGGGAAGGATACTGTCATCCTGGGGAGTGAGGGGTGAGGTAAAGATACTCCCTCTTACTTATTCGACAGACAGATTTTCTGAACTTTCTGAGGTAGTTGTATCAATAAGGGGAGAGGAAAAGACTCTAACCATCGAGAACTGCAGAATTCATGACAGATTCATAATCATAAAGTTTGCCGAAATTAACTCTCCCGAAGAAGCAAAACTCTACAGAGGGACTGAAATCAAAATATCTGAAGACCAATCACCCCCTCTACCTGAAGGGATCTATTATCATTATCAGATAATAGGTCTTCATGTTTATACAACAACCAGCAGATATTTAGGACAGATTCATTCAATTATAGAAACAGGTGGTAATGATGTTTATGTGGTAAAAGGAGACAAGGAATACATGATTCCTGCTACTGAAGAATTTATCAAGAATATTGATTTAGAAAAAAAAACCATGATTATAGAACCTGTGGAAGGATTGCTTGAATGATATTTGATGTTCTTACCCTCTTTCCATCGATCATCCATGCCTACACGGGTGAAAGTATATTAAAGAGGGCTATTGAGAAGGGGATAATCACCGTAAATGTATATAACATCCGTGATTATACAGAGGATAAACACCGCCAGGCAGATGATTACCCCTATGGTGGCGGTTCAGGAATGATATTGAAGGTAGAACCTATTTATAATGCCCTCTGTCATATTGACAAAGATGGCAGAAAGCGGTACAAAATCCTCCTCAGCCCTGGTGGCAGGCTCTTTACCCAAAAGGTGGCAGAGGAGTTTTCTGAAAGATACGACCATCTGCTGCTTATATGTGGCAGGTACGAAGGGGTTGATGAGAGGGTAAAACATTTCATTGACGAGGAAATATCCATTGGAGACTTTGTCCTGACTGGCGGAGAATTGCCCGGTTTGGTTATAATAGATGCTGTTACACGATTGCTGCCAGGTGTCCTTGGAGATGAAAACTCTCCAAGGGAAGAGTCCTTTACAACAGGTCTGCTTGAATATCCACAATACACAAGGCCTGTTGAATTCAAGGGAATGAGGGTTCCTGAAGTATTGCTAAGTGGAAATCACAAACTGATAAAACGCTGGAGAAGAAAAGAGGCATTGAGAAGAACCCTTAAAAACAGACCCGACTTATTGAAAACAATAGAGTTATCAGAAGAGGATAGAGAACTTTTAAAAGAGATCAAGGAGGAAGAACAATGGATTTAATAAGATCTATTGAGGAGCAGTACAGAAGGGAAATCCCTGAATTCAATATCGGGGATACCATCAGGGTACATGTGAGGGTTATAGAGGGTGACAAGGAGCGCATTCAGCCCTTTGAAGGTGTGGTAATCGGCCGCAGGGGAAGCGGAATCAAAGAAACAGTCATGCTGAGAAAGATCTCCCATGGTGTGGGTGTAGAAAGAATATTTCCTCTGCATTCACCTGTTATTGAAAAGATGGAGGTTGTCAGAAGGGGTGACGTAAGAAGGGCAAAGCTATATTATCTGAGGCACAAGAAAGGAAAGGCTGCAAAGGTAAAGGAAAAAGATATCTTTGCCAGCAGATGAACCTCTTTGAACATGACGAACTCTTAAGAAAACAATACACAGGCCCTCTTGCTGGCATTGATGAGGCTGGCAGAGGGCCAATTGCTGGCCCTGTTGTGGCAGCAGCGGTCATACTCCCACCGGATTGCTTCATAAAAGGTCTTAAAGATTCCAAAAAGCTCACCCCTGCCCAGAGAGAAAATATCTATCAGAAGATCAAAAAGACTGCCGAAGATGTGAGGATAGCAATTATAGAGCCTGAGGAGATTGACAGAATAAATATCTATCAGGCAACTATCAAGGCAATGACCATTGCTGTTGAGTCCCTCTCAACAAGACCAGCAGTGCTTGTAATTGATGCCATGAAATTGCCCCTTTCAATAACACAACTCTCTTTCCCACATGCTGAGGACATAAGCGCCTCAGTGGCAGCAGCATCCATTGTGGCAAAGGTAACAAGAGACAGGATTATGGCCGAATATGACAGGGAATATCCTGAGTATGGATTCTCAAGACACAAGGGTTATGCAACTAAGGAACATCTGGATTGTATAAGGAAATACGGTCCCTGCCCCATCCATAGAAAGAGTTACAGCCCTGTCTGTAATATTAAACTGCCATTCAAATAACAACTAACCCAGACCCCTTATATGACAGGACAATTTTTGTCATAGTTTTTCATAAAATCAATCCATGAGCTTCGTTACAAATAAGGAAGGCAATCTCTGTATTTGATAGCCTGTTCATAAATAACCCTGTAATAACAACCTGTTTCTACATCTTTTAAAAGAGAATTATCATCTTAGTTATTTTTATGGCATGCATTTTGCTGGATTAATTACGATTTATTAAGTTATTTATTAATGTCCCCTTATGTGGTATAATGTAAGGATATTTTTCAACTTTCAAGGGGAATTGGGCAGGTCATTACAGCCATAAAGATGCACAATTAGAGAGGGGTTTTAAAGGCAATGGGCAAAAGGGGACTAAAGGGGTATTTTTATTTTTTTCTGTTATTACTGGTAGTATCTGCTCTTAACAACATACCAGCCGAAGCCAGTCCTGCAGATGGATATGTTTATCTTGGCAAGATACAGATCAACCATATAAGCACCTCCTTTCCCGACAGGATAGCCCTTGACAGCATGGGCAATCTCTATGTAGTAGACGGGTACAACAGCCATGTAATGAAGTATGACAGCCATGGCAACTACACAGGGGATATAAAGGTGGAAGATGCCTCTGCGGTAGCCATTGCACCTGACGGAAGGCTGTATATAGGAGCCAATGGAACCAGTCCACTGGTGGGTATATACGAAGGAGACACACTGAAGGGGTATCTTGGCAAAGGGCCTGGTGAGTTTGGCTCGGTAAGGGACATAGCAGTGGATGAAGACACAGGCAACGTATATGTAGTGGACAGTAAGAGGAATCTTGTAGGTGTATACACAGCCAGTGGTGAACACATAAGGGACATAGGAGGGCTCAGCTATCCCCAGGCAGTAGATGTAGCGGACTCAGAGGTCTACATAGTGGATGCACCTGTAGTAAAGGACCCCACTGGAGGTGGCAACACCACCAGTGCCAGGGTAAGCATATATGACAGTGAAGGTGGATTAATAAGGAGTTTCGAGGACTTTCTTGCCTTTGGTGGCCACATGGTAAGGCCCCAGGACATCACAGTAGATCCAGATGGATACATACTCATACCTGAGGCCATAGCACAGGCAGTACTTGTATATGATGGCAGTGGCAACTACATGGGCCAGATAAAGGCTGACACAGAGACACTCTACATAGCCAGGTCAACAGCCCTTGGCAGGGACAGGAAGCTCTATGTCAGCTCCAACATGACCAAAAGCATACTGATCTTTGGACTTGATGGATACACAGACCTGCAGGTAAGCCCTGAGATGCTGAACTATCTCTGTCAGCCTGGCGTTGCACCACAGGCTCAGCAGATAACCATAAGCAACACAGGCACAGGCAGCCTGAATTATAAAATTACAGCCACAGAGGGCTGGATAAAGACAGCCATTGACAGTGGCACATTGGGACCTGGAGAGAGCAGACAGATAGCGATAGAGATAGATGCAGGTACACTACAGCCTGGCAACTACACAGGCAGGGTAGTGGTAAGCACTGACACTGGAGCCACAGAAGAGGTAACCATAGAGCTTCAGGTAGTAGAGCCACCAAGGATTACAGTAACCCCTCAGGAATTATATTTCACAGCCACAGCAGGAGGCAGCAACCCCTCCTCCCAGGCACTGCTCATACAGATAAAAGGGGAAATAACTGCTCAGGTAGTATGGACAGCCACTGTACAGGGTGGCTGGTTAAACATAACACCCTCCACAGGCACAGGGGACACAGTGACCCAGGCACTGGTGGATGTAGACATCACAGGACTTGTAGCAGGGGTATATGATGGCAGGGTGGTAATAGAGGCCTCTGGTGTAGAAAACTCACCCGTAGAGGTACCGGTACAGCTACACCTGAGCAGCAGCGGCAGTATCCATGTGAGAACCAACCTGTCTCAGGCAGGCTTCAGGATAACCGGGCCTGTACAGTATGAAGGAACAGGCATGGACTGGTCTGTACAGGGGGTGCCTGATGGTGTATACAGGATAGAATACACTGATGTACCTGGATACACAAGGCCCCCGTCGGAAGAGAAAGTCCTGTCAGGCGGTGGTGAGATACAATTCATCGGACAGTACAGGGAGGCAAAGGAGAGGATACTGGTCAGTTATGACAGAGGCAGGAGGAGGCCGGCAGTAATAAAGATAATGGATGACACAGGCAGGCAGATAAAAAAGATAAAGGCCTTTCCCAGCAGGAAGGTTGGACTGTCCATAGCCACAGGAGACATAGACGGAGACGGAGTGGACGAGATAATAGCCGGGCTTCTGATGGGCGGTTCAGAGGTAGCACTATACAGAGCAGACGGGGAAGAGATAGGAAGGT
>JAADHP010000194.1 GCA_013151785.1 Nitrospirota bacterium
CTTCTGAAACAAGGGGTAGAGGTGGTTCATCATCCCATTGATGCAATAGGATTTATTAAAAATATTAAAAGAACTGAGTCTTTTCAGCCTTAAGGTGATAGATAAGGTTGCTGGTGGATGTTACTGTCGGTATTGCTACATGGTCTTCTTCACCACCTCTACCCCTTTTCAATTGAAACCTGATTTGATTTTGCTCTGTCTTTCAATAGAGGTACGAACAGAGACTAATCCTGTGGATTGCATTATTTTTATGAGGTGCCCTGCCTTGGTATTATTATATATTACGACAGATATGCCGTTGCAGTAGCATTAATAAAACAGGCTGAATCTGTGTTTTCTGATGCTAATAAGCAATCCCACAGCTATAAAATTACTAAGAAGAGCTGTTCCACCGTAACTGAAAAAAGGCAACGGGACGCCTACAACTGGCATAAGTCCCATTGTCATGCCTATATTGATTGATACATAAAGCAGAAACATTACACTGATGCCAATCGCAAGCAATGTGCCAAAGGTATCTTTACTATAATAAGCTGTTTCAAAACCCCGGATAATCAATAAGATATAAATAGACAACAGAAAGAAGGACCCCACAAATCCCCACTCTTCAGCAAAGACAGCAAAGATAAAATCGGTGTGTTTTTCAGGTAAAAATCTCAGAGGTCCCTGGGTTCCTTTCAGATAACCTTTACCAAAGGTTTTACCAGAACCTATGGTAACCTTGGACTGCTCGATCTGGTAGCCTATGCCAGTGGGGTCAACTCCAGGGTCAATAAAGGCAACGAGGCGGTTTTTCTGGTAATCCTTCAGACCATTCCAGATGAGTTTGCCCGTGAGGGGAAGGGCGATTAGAAGCAGGACTATGGTATAGAGAACGAGTTTTTTTTCAATCCCTTTACATATAAGCATGACCATCATTATTATCAAGAGCATAAGTGCTGTACCAAGGTCGGGCTGACTGTACAGGATTATAAATGGCATTACAGCGAATACTGTAAAAGAAAACAGGGTCTGCCAGTAGCTGAGGGGTGTTCTTATGGTGCTCAGGTATTTTGACAGTGTAATAATAAGTATAATTTTGAACAGTTCCGATGGCTGGAAACTGAGAGGACCAATACGTAGCCACCGCTGTGCACCCATTCCCTTGTGACCAAATATTATGGTAACAATCAACAGTATAATGCCTGCCACATAAATGGAATAGGAGTATTTCAAGAGTTTTCTGTAGTCAAACAAGGAAGTAGCAACCATTGCGCAAACTCCTGCAATGAGCCAGATGGTCTGTCTCAGATAAAATGATGGATGCGAGGTGTCAAAGACAGGTCTTGTGGCACTATATATTGTCAGTATACCCATTATTGTGAGTATAATAGGTGCGAAAAATGTAAGCCAGTCAATATGTTTGATTTCAATTAATGACTTCAGTTCCTTTATCTTCATTCGTATTACCTCTCAAATAGGTCTCTATTACTGTGCGGGCTATAGGGGCTGCGGACTTACCACCATGTCCTCCATGTTCAACAAAGACCGACAATGCAATTGAGGGTTTTTCAACCGGGGCAAAGGCCACAAACCATGCATGGTCCTTTGGATATCTACGGGCAGTCTCCATATTATCAGAGATGCTGATTACCTGAGCAGTGCCGGTCTTGCCTGCGATCCTTACCTTGTCTGAACGTGCCCTCCATCCTGTACCCTTTGGGTCCTCTATCACGCCCGTCAGGGCATTATTCATGAACTTAATAATTTCCTTTTTTAAAGGTAAGCGGGATATAATCTCAGGAGCTTCAGAAAGGGTAAGTTTTGGTCTGAACACCTTGCCACCATTGGCAAGGGCAGAGATTAGCACTGCAGCCTGAGCTGGTGTTACAGTGACATAACCCTGACCAATAGAGGCATTAAATGTTTCTCCCAGGTACCAGGGACGTCCTTTTTTCTCGAGCTTCCACTTTGTAGTTGGAATTAAGCCCCTCTTCTCGGATACTAATCTTATTCCTGTTGGTTTCCCCAATCCAAAGGCATGGGCGTATTTGGCAATCCTGTCTATTCCAAGCATTCTGCCCACTTCATAGAAATATACATCGCAGGACTCCACAATAGCCCTTCTGAGATTTACGATTCCATGGCCTCCCTTTTTCCAGCACCTGAATCTCCAGTTACCCACCTGGATCTCTCCAGTACAGTTGACCTTGAAGTTTTTTGTAATAATTCCTTCCTGAAGTGCAGCAATGGCTGTTATTATCTTGAACACCGAGCCAGGAGGATATTGACTCTGGAATACCCTGTTGAGAAGGGGATGTCCGGGATTTCTCAACAGTCTCTTCCATTGTTTTTCAGTGACACCTTTTATAAAGATATTCGGGTCAAATGATGGAAGACTCACCATTGCCAGTATATCCCCTGAATTTGGGTCTAATGCCAGCAGGGCACCAGACCGTCTCTTAAATGCCCTTTCTGCAGCAATCTGGGTATCAAGGTCAATACTCAGTCTGATATCCTCTCCTTTGACAGGTTTGAGTACCTTAAGTGTTCGTAATTGTCTGCCCAGGGCATCAACCTCGATATACTTTTTACCCGGTTGTCCACGAAGCTTGTCATCATAGAGATGTTCTACTCCCCACTGGCCAATAAAGGTTCCCCGTGAGAATCCTTTGGTCTCCATGTCTGCTCTGTTACCAGCAGGATGGCTGAGATATCCAATCAGATGAGCAGCTGTTTCTTTGTAAGGATAGGTACGTGTTATATCTGTTTCAACAATAAGCCCCGGAAAATCAGAACGTCTTGCTTCAATATACGAGACCTCCTTAAAGGTTATTCCTTCCTTCAATCTGATGGGTTCAAGAGAGTGTTTATCATGTTTATTTATTCTCTCCTGTATCTCTTCTTCAGATACACCAAGCAGTTGAGACAGTCCTTTAACATCCACCTCTTCAGACAGTTCAGGAATCAGGGATACGATAAAATAAGGGGTGTTTTTGACAAGGGCATTACCTTTTCTGTCGTAGATTATTCCCCTTGGTGCTGGCAACCTTATTATGCGAACCCTGTTTTTTATTGACTTTTCTCTGTAATAGTCTCCTTTAAGTATCTGAAGCTGCCATAACCTGAGGATAAACACGCACATAACACCAAGGGTAATGTATACAAAGAAATAGAGTGTTTTCTTTTTATCCCTCATCCTTTCTTATGATACCTCCAAAGGGTGAATTTATGAGTCCCTTTATTGCAGAAGCCATTATAAAGTTGGTCACCACAGCTGGCTGATGTGAGAAGATACTTAAAGAGAGGTATATGATAAGTTCATCAAGTATAGTAATAAAAAAGACAGAGAGAATACCCATTATATAGGTCCAGACAAAGAATTTTTCATTCAACAAAGAGGCAAAAAGGCCTATAAGTCCTTTGGACAATATAGAAGGCCCGATTATGTATCCGGATAAGATATCTTCTATCAGGCCTGTTCCTATGCCTGCTGAGAAGCCTGACAGGTCTCCTTTCTTGAAGCCCAGATAAAATACCGGCAGGATTGTAAGATTCAGCTTGAAGGATGTTACAGTGATTAATGACTGTATTACAACAAGACCAAGAATAATAGCACTCCACAGGAGTATATCCTTCAGTAGTTTTCTCATCTTACTATCATCACCTCTTCGAGTCTATTGATTTTAATAACAGGCCGTACACTAATGGTCACGAAAAGTTCATTAACACCTTCAATCCTGTCTAAGTAACCCACGGGAATGCCTTCTGGAAACAGACCATCAAGGCCGGAGGTTACAAGGAGTTGTCCCGGCTCAAACTTTTCTTCCTTCAGGACGTATTTCAAGATACATTGTCCATTGCCCTTTCCAGAAACAATACCTTCTATTCTTGAGGGCTGTATCCTTACGGATACAGAGAAACTCGGGTCTGTCAGGAGCAGTACCCTTGAGAACTCCGGCAGGACATCGGTTACCTTACCCACAAGGCCGTCAGATGTCCTTACAGCCATGTTTTTTTTGATACCATCCTTACTGCCTTTGTTTATTAAGATTATGGCAGGCCACTTTCTCAGTCCAGAGGATATAACCTTGGCTATAGCCACAACGGAACTCCCTGTTTCTTTTACATGAAGCAGGTTTTTTAATCTTTTGTTCTCCAGTCTTATTTCTTCATCCTTCTGGATCTGGAGCTTCAACTCTGTGATTTCCTTTTTTAGTCTCAGATTCTCTTCTTTCATGAAAGTGTAAGTCCTGAAGGGAGCTTTAATATTCTCGTAGGTTTTATTGAATATATCCAGGATATGTATAATTGTATTCTGAATGCCAGGTAAGGGCCTTAA
>JAADHP010000232.1 GCA_013151785.1 Nitrospirota bacterium
TGCAATATTTTTATGAGGTGCTCTGCCTTGTTTTTAAGGGTTTTGGACAGATATGATAAATAATAATGATAAACAAAGAAGATATACTGCCAATTATTAAAAGGTGTGTTCTCTGTGGAAGCTGCAAGTCAGACTGTCCCACTTACTACCTTTATAACAGAGAATCAAACTCTCCAAGGGGGAGAGTCTATCTGCTGTACTGTCTGCTTCAGCAGGAGATAGCACCTTCTGAAGAGATAGCAGAAAGGATCTTTAGCTGTCTTCTCTGTGATGCCTGTGAGGACAAATGTTCTGCAGGTGTGGATATAGTATTGTCCCTTTATTATGGTAGAGCACTGCTTAAAAGATATGATCCCTTTTATAAGACCTGGGGACGGTTGCTTTCCCTTGCCTTGAGGAAACGGGGCATTAGCTATCAGATTATCAAAGGGCTGTATCCATTACTGAAGGGCTATCTACAAAAGAATAATATTGTGTCTCATAATTTCAGCTTTGAGGGGTACAGATTTTCTCAGGTGGGTGATATATTCATACCTCATAAAGAGACAACAAAAAAGGGGAGGGTAGTGCTGTTTAAAGGCTGTATGGTTGAGTTTATCTATCCCCATCTTGGAGAGGCCTTTGTAAGGGTTGCAAACAGGGCTGGATATGAGGTTGTAACATTAAAGGGCGAGCAGTGTTGTGGTGCCCCACTGCTTGGTATGGGGCTACTGGAAGAGACCAGGAGATTGGCAAAAAAGAATATTAAACAATTCAGGGCTCTAAAATCCAATCTCATGGTATCTCTATGTCCTACCTGTGTAAAGGTGCTTTCCCAGGAGTATATAAAGATAGCTGGTGAAGGTATAGAGGTCGTGGATGCTGTTTCATTTTTGACTGACAGGTTGCCCATGGGACAAAAGATAAACCTCACTGCCTTGTATCATGACCCCTGCCACTGTCTTTATAGTCTGGGTCAATATGATGAGCCTCGAAAGATATTAGATACTGTAGGGATTGAAGTTGTGGATTATCAAATGGGTTGTTGTGGCCTTGCTGGGACCCATGCCCTGAGAAATGTAGAAAAATCCATGGAGATGCTCAATAAAAATATAGAGATTTTTCATCATTGTGGTGCAGAGATACTTGTAACATCCTGTCCGGGCTGTATGTTCCAGTTTATGAAGACATTGCCACAGGAGGGGGTATTCCATATTATAGAAATTATTGACGAATATCTCTCCGAAGAGTCCTGAAAAACAGAGCATACTAAAGATTTTTGGCTTTTTTCTATTAAAATACAATCAAGAGAAATCAGGTCATACAAACCAGGATTTATAAAAAAATTTTATTTATATATTTGGGTTGACTTAAAAGAATAATTAGATATATAATGTTTTACCTTGTGGAAGAGGCAGCGGGAAGATAAGTCAGTTCTTACGGAGCCGAGATGTCCCTTCTGCAGTGCGCTCTTTGAAAGGCCTTATGAAATATCGACAGAGTTTGGTTTTTTTTCCGGTGGTGTATGTACCTGTGGAGCTGTTTATGGATTTGATCCAACAGGCAAGAATCTTGGAGAGACCTATATGGATGTTTTGGTTCACCTATGTAATGGTGACTGGCAAAGGGCAATGAGTCTATCACGGGGGGAGAGTTATGAGGAGAGGGTATTAAGGTATAATTTCAGGAATCATCAGCTGGTGCCAGCTAATTTAGCCGTGGGGAGAGGAAGATCGGGTGTATTACTCTTTTTAAAATTATCAGGTAAATAGATTAAGCTTACTAATATATGAATTAATATTTTTAATTTGACAGTTATTGATAATCTGTATTAAGTTTTATAACTTTTTAAAGTGATGTATGGCTGTAATATCTGGCTTTTTAAAAGCCTTAAAATCTAAAGATAAGGAGGTTATAAGATGGCAACTATTGAATTCCAGGGCAAACAGATCGAAGTGGATGAAGAGGGTTATCTTCAGAACCTTGACGATTGGACCCCAGAGTTAGCCACTTATATGGCTCAGCAGGATGGGCTTGAACTGACGGATGAGCACTGGGAGATAATCAACTTTCTTAGAGACTACTACAACAAGTACCAGATCGCTCCAATGATCAAGATCCTCGTAAAAGAAATCAAGAAGACCATGGGAGCTGACAAGGGTAACACCAAGTATCTCTATCAGCTATTCCCCGACGGTCCTGCTAAACAGGCCTGTAGATACGCAGGGCTTCCAAAACCTACTGGTTGCGTATAAAAAAATAATTTAGCATCTATGTTCTCCTCAATAATATGGGGAGGGGTTAAAATTATTTAATACTTGTGGTTGGTGCCCCTCTTTGAGAAGGGGGTATCAACCCAGGTAAACAAGAGGGCACATCTGGATTATGGAAATCAAAGACCTTTTACAGGACAGAAGAGAGGTTATACTAAAGAAGTGGTCTCATGTCCTGTTACAGTCCTATCCTGAAGAAACATCACGTTTTTTCCGTAAGGAGAAGGACCCCTTTGCCAATCCTGTAGGAAGTGCCTTTATGGAAGGCATTTCCGGCATCTATCGTAGTGTTTTAAATGGTGTTGATCGCGATGAGGTCTCTCCCTTCCTTGACAGAATAATAAGAATCAGAGCCGTCCAGGACTTTACACCCTCAGAGGCAATTGGTTTCCTTTTTCTTTTAAAGAAGGTAATCAGAGAGGAGTTGTTTAATGAGATATCACAAAAGGGTTTAAAGGAGGAACTATATGTAATTGAATCCAGGATTGATGACCTTGCCCTGATTGCCTTTGATATTTATATGCAATGCAGAGAAAAGATTTATGACTTGAAGGCCTCTGAACTAAGAAATATGACATACAAACTCCTTGAGAGGGCTAATCTCTTGAAAGACTTCAATGATGAGGCGAATGGAGATGGTTCGGGATAGGCAGTGACTTGTTTTAAAAAATTATATATTATAAAGGAGGTTTTGTAAATGGGTGCCTTGTTTTCCTTAGGAGTGGTTATCGCCCTTGTACTTGTTGCATTAGTTGGTGTGAAGGGTGCTCATCTTCAGCCCGTATTTGGTGTCGTTATCCCCTACCTGGCGGTTCTCACCTTTTTCATAGGTCTGATATACCGTGTGGTCAGATGGGGAAAGACACCAGTACCCTTCCATATTCCTACTACATGTGGTCAGCAAAAGAGCCTCCCCTGGATCAAGTACAGCAAGCTGGAAAGCCCTGCAACAGGCAAGGAGGTATTTCTCAGAATGGCTCTTGAGGTGCTCTTATTCAGGTCGCTATTCAGAAACCTCAAGATGCAGAGAAGTGGAGAAAGGGTTGTTTATGGTTCAGCCAAATGGCTATGGTTAGGTGGGATAATTTTCCACTATTCCTTTCTTATCGTATTAATAAGACACCTGAGGTTGTTCACCAATCCAGTACCTTCATTTGTGCATCTCATTGAAAGCTTTGATGGATTTCTCCAGATCGGGTTGCCAAAGCTGATGATGACAGGTGTGATACTGCTTGCTGCAGTGACCTATCTGTTCCTTCGGAGAATCTATATTCCATCGGTCAGGTACATATCACTGCCTGCTGATTATTTTCCCCTCTTTCTGATCATGGCAATTGCTACCACAGGCATATTGATGAGATACTTTATTAGGGTGGATTTGATAAAGGTGAAAGAGCTTACCACGGGACTTGCGAGACTCAGCCCCACAGTTCCTGACGGGATAGGCACGATATTTTATATTCACATCTTTCTTGTGAGTACACTCTTTGCATATTTCCCCTTCAGCAAACTCGTACATCTTGGTGGTATATTCATGAGTCCTACAAGGAATCTTGCCAACAACAGTCGTATGGTGAGACATGTAAATCCATGGAACTATCCTGTTAAGGTTCATACCTATGAGGAGTACGAGGAGGAGTTCAGAGATAAGATGGTCTCTGTTGGTATCCCTGTTGAAAAGCCCTTAGAGACAAAGGAATCCGAAGAAGCAACAGAAGAAAGCGAAGGAAAGGAGTGAAACCATGGCAAAAGCTAAAGGAAAGACACCAAAACCCGAAGAGCTTGCAAAAATAGATTATAGTCCACCTGAAAAACACTGGACCGAGGTTCCCGTTGAGTTCAAGCCTGGTACCTTCTGCTATGGAGCAAGACCAAAGTATCTCGAAGAGGTGGATTTCCCCAATCCGAGAGAGTGGCAGCCCTATGAAGATGACTGGAAGCTTCCAGAGAACTGGAAGGATATAGTCCTTGAAGGAATGGAGGACAGGCTGAACAAGTATCGCACCTTCCGTCTCTTTATGGATATATGTGTCAGGTGCGGTGCCTGTGCTGACAAATGCAAATGTCACTTCTTCATAGGATCGGGCGATCCAAAGAATATGCCTGTTCTGAGAGCCGAATTGATGAGGTCTGTTTACAGGAAATACTTTACAAAGGCTGGAAAGTTCTTCGGTAAGAATGCAGGTGCAAGAGACCTCACAATGGATGTTTTCAAGGAATGGTGGTATTATTTCTATCAGTGTACTGAGTGCCGTCGTTGCTCTGTGTTCTGTCCCTATGGAATTGATACTGCTGAGATAACTATAATGGGCAGGGAATTAACCAATCTTCTTGGCTGTAACACCGACTGGATAGCCGGTCCTGTGGCCAACTGCTACCAGAAGGGGAACCATCTTGGTCTTGAGCCTCACACCATACAGAGCAATATCGAGATGATGTGTGATGACATCGAGGAGATCACAGGTATAAGGATAGAGCCTACATTCAACCGTAAAGGGGCTGAGATACTCTTTGTTACTCCTTCAGGAGACCTCTTTGGCGTACCAGGTGTCTACACATGTATGGGATATCTTATGCTCTTCCATGAACTTGGCCTTGACTACACCTGGTCAACATATGCCTCCGAGGGTGGTAACTTCGGATTCTTTACATCCAATGAGATGGCGAAACGTTTACATTACAAGATCTACGCCGAGGCAAAGAGACTTGGTGTTAAGTGGATACTTGGTGGAGAGTGTGGACATATGTGGAGATTGGTACACCAGTATCTTGATACATGGTGGGGACCTGCTGATTTCCTTGAGGTTCCCAAATCACCCATTACAGGCACGGTATTCGAGAATGCCAAATCAACCAAGATGGTTCACGTGGTGGAGTTTACTGCTGATCTGATCAGACATGGCAAAATAAAGCTTGATCCGAGCAGGAATGACCATCTGAGAGTTACCTTCCATGACTCCTGTAACACCTCCCGTGGCATGGGCTTCTTTGAAGAGCCAAGATACGTGATCAAGAATGTATGCAATCACTTCTTCGAGATGCCAGAGAACACGATCAGGGAAAAGACCTTCTGTTGCGGAAGTGGCTCGGGCCTGAATGCCAGTGAGAACATGGAGATCAGGATGAGGGGTGGTTTTCCCAGGGCAAATGCCGTAAGACATGTGAACCAGAAATATGGTGTTAACATGCTTGCCAATGTATGTGCAATAGACAGGGCAGCACTGACAACACTGATGCAGTACTGGGTACCGGATGTGGAAGTCTGCGGGGTCCATGAGCTTGTGGGAAATGCCCTTGTGATGACAGGTGAGACAGAGCGGACTATGGACCT
>JAADHP010000302.1 GCA_013151785.1 Nitrospirota bacterium
TTGTATTAAATTCTCTGTTTAAGCTCCATAATAATCTTTTTAATCTGGTCAGCATCCTTTGCATTTGGGTTCAGGTTAAGATAGGTCTGGAACTCCTTTATAGCCTCCTTTGGTTTGTTCAGGTCAAAGGCAAGCACAACACCGGAGTTGCGGTGGGCGTATAAGTGGTCTGGTTTTATTTTTATTGCCTTTCTGTACTCCTCTATAGCCCTTTGAGGTTGTCCCATCCTTCTGAAACATGTCCCCATATCAACACGCACATCCACATTTTGGGGATCAATTTCTAATACTTTACTATAATATTGTATTGCCTCCTGAAATCGATTGGTATCCATATATATATTACCCAGTTTTATAAGGGCTGTAAGGTTATTGGGGTCCTTTGCCAGTATTTCTTTGAGTGTAGTTATCTGTTTTTCTGTATCAAGTGGATTGAGCTGGGTAACCACAGAAGGCGGTGATTGTGTGTAATTGGAATCTTCCTTTCCCTTGCACCCGGGCAGTAGTAAAATGATATTCAATAATACCAGAACAGTTAAAGATAAAAAGTATGGATGCCTTTTCAAGTTAATTCTCCGGATAAGTTTCTATGGCGGGGTGGACGGGACTCGAACCCGCGACCTCCGGCGTGACAGGCCGGCGTTCTAACCGTGCTGAACTACCACCCCTGATGAGGCAAATGATTTTCAACCTGAGAGATAATTTTATAAATAATCCCGTCTTAAAGTCAAGCCTGCAGACCTTGATTTTATGGTAAACATTTTGTTATTCTGAAAGTCTCAAAACTGTAAAACTGGAAATTAACAGGAGGATATATGGCAAAGAAGAATCTTTCAGCTTTAAAGAGGGTGAGACAGGCTGAAAAGAGGAGGCTGAGAAACCAGAGTTGGAAAAGCAGAATAAAAACCTATACCAAAAAGGTGGAATCAGCTATTCAGTCCAATAACCAGGAAGAGGCACAGAAAATGCTACGTGAGGCAATAAGGATTATATGCAAGGCCTCCTCCAAGGGTGTGATCCACAGAAATACTGCTTCAAGGAAGATATCAAGACTTACAAAAAAGGTTAACGAGGCATTCAAATCTGAAGCAGCCTGAAAATAAGCTCTTCAAGGGGATAATCTGCTGAAGAGGTCTTTATCTTTATATCGCTTTGAAGAAGATTCTCGAAGGCCTTTGAATAATTTCTTTTGTATTTTTTTTCCATCTCCTTAAACTTCCAGTTTATAGCTCCCAGGATTGAATAGGGTTCACTTTCTATCATGGAAAGTAATGTGAAAGCCCTTTTTTTATTCCCCTCAACTATGGCCTCGGTCAGGGCAAAGATATTTCCCTCCATGGAGCCATACATAATGGAATATATATCCTGTACATCTACTTCTTTTTTATCCATTAAAGAGACCTTCTCCATCTCTGAATAGATAGTTCCTCCTTCACCGCCAGAGAGACTTACAAGCAAATCAATTGCCCTGTTCGTGATAATTATATCTCTATCCTTTGCAAGTTTTTTTATCCAGTTTTTGAGTTGCGGAGGTTTTTTGTCAGTTGTAAAAATGTTTTCTTCACCTATCATCTTTCTTAATGATTGTATCGGAGGTTTCATAGAGAGCATAATCAGTTTATTGGTAAGGTGCTGATTGGTAGATGATTGGAACTGACTCAGGTGTTTTGATAACCTATCCGTGTCAGTCTTTTTTGCAAGATGCAGATTCTTTAAAACTATATATCTTGAAGAGCCGAAAAAGCCAGGAGTGTTCAGAAGCTCGAAGATCTCGTCTATAGAAGGGGGAGATTCAATCACCCTGTCAAAATCAAATACAAGAAGATTGATATCTCTTTCCCCAGGAGGTATTAATCCCTTGATTTCCTTTATTGCCTCTGTGATAAAGAACTGATCTTTACCATAGATATAATATATCTGTCCTGGAAGCCCTGTTTTTATCTCTTTATAAAGGTCTTTCATGATTTTAATAAGTTTTTAATTAATAAATTAATTCAATTATTATACGCTGGCTCAGGTCTCTTAAAGCCTTCACTGTGGTAACCTCTCTTTCAGCCTGTATGGACTGGACAGACTCCTGTGCAATAAATGTTTCCATAAATTCCGGGCTAAGACGATTGATATCTCTTGTGATACCATCAGGGTACTCAATGTGGACATCAGCAAGAAGGTTTACACTGTATTCAACAGAACGGTCTTTTTTTACAGTCACTGTCTTCAGATCATATTCAGTGATTGTTATATCCAGAACAATCCCGCCTTTATCTAACCTGATTCCGTGATTAAGTGCTTCCTCAAGAAATACGGTTCTGAATATGTCCTGCAGTCCTGGTTCAGTGGTTACATTATCTACATTTCGGAGATAAACAGTTCTGTTGTTAATATCACTGCTTCTATGTATATTATATCCACAGCCTGATAGGAATAATATTAATAGTATGGGGATAAAATATCTTTTTAGATAATTCATTTTCGCCTTTTTCTCCTGAAAAAACTTAATCCATGGGTAATGCCATAATTAAACTTTTTTAACAGTTTCCTTGCCCATACAAATTCACCTGCCAGGATAGCAAGAGCTGCAGGGATCACAAGTGTAGCAGGCCCTGGCAGTACAATCAAAGCTACTCCTATAATAAGCAATGTAAAACCTACTACTATCCTTATTATTCTCTTTGCCTGATCTAATGTATGAACCGTTAATCTACTTACAAATAATTTCACTATGCCACTCATTTAAAATAAATTATACAACTCCTTGACAAAAAAATTAAAATGTATTATAAAATAATCAGCATTTTAAATAATAAAATCTGTTATATTAGTAATAAAATTTAAGTAAGAGGGAGGTGAGAGTAATCAAATATAGTAAAATGTTGGGGATGGCCTGTCGTATAAACCCTTAAATGCTGCCTTAGCAGGGCAGAGAAAGGGGGAGAATCATGGAGATATCGCGAAGAGGCTTCCTAAAGGCAACAGGGGGAGCCCTGATTGCTGGTTCTCTGGGAGTTAACCTGTCACCTGTCAAGGCTTACGCTGAATCCCTTCCCATTAGATATGCAAAAGAAACCTTAACAATCTGTCCCTTCTGTGCTGTGGGCTGTGGAATAATTGTTTATACCCAGAATGGCAAGGTAATCAATACAGAAGGTGACCCTGATCATCCTATCAACGAAGGTACCCTCTGTTCTAAAGGTGCTGCACTTTATCAGATAGTAAACAATCCAAAGAGACTTACCAAACCCAGATATCGTGCGCCTGGTGCAACAGAGTGGAAGGAGGTTGAGTGGGACTGGGCACTTGATGAGATTGCAAAGAGGATAAAGAAGACACGTGATGAGACCTTTGTTGTAAAGAACAGCAAAGGTCAGATAGTTAACCGTTGTGACGGCATAGCCCATGTGGGTAGCGCTGCCCTTGATAACGAGGAGTGTTATATTCTGCAGAAGTGGCTCAGGAGTCTGGGACTTGTCTACATTGAACATCAGGCACGGATATGACACTCTGCCACGGTAGCGGCTCTGGCAGAGTCGTTCGGCAGAGGGGCAATGACAAACCACTGGATAGACATCCGCAATGCCGATGTCATCCTTGTAATGGGGTCAAATGCCGCAGAGAACCATCCAATCAGTTTTAAATGGGTACTGGAGGCAAAGAAGAAAGGTGCAAAACTTATAAGCGTTGATCCGCGTTTCACCCGTACCTCAGCAAAGGCAGACATCTATGCAGCACTTCGTTCAGGCACTGACATCGCCTTTCTGAACGGTATGATCAAGTATATCCTTGACAACAAACTCTATGACGAATTCTATGTAAAGAACTATACAAATGCGCCATTTCTTGTTAACAGGGATTTCAAGATGCCCGGAGACCTGGATGGGGTATTTTCAGGCTATGATCCTGTAAAGAGGAAATACAATAAGAAAACATGGGCATTTCAGAAGGATGAAAACGGTGTTATCAAGAAGGATATGACACTTCAGGACCCCTACTGTGTATTCCAGCTACTTAAAAAGCACACATCCCGTTATACCCTGGAGATGGTTGAAAAGATTACTGGCACACCAAAGGAAAAGCTTGAAGAGGTATACAAGACATATGCATCCACCGGTAGGCCTGACAGGAAGGCCACCATCATGTATGCCATGGGGTGGACCCAGCATACAGTGGGTACACAGATAATCAGAACCATGGCTATAATACAGCTACTTCTTGGTAACATAGGAGTGGCTGGTGGTGGTGTGAATGCCCTGAGAGGCGAAAGTAATGTGCAGGGTTCTACTGACCACTGTC
>JAADHP010000116.1 GCA_013151785.1 Nitrospirota bacterium
ATTTTTTAATTATAAAAAACCATATTTTTTCAGCCTTAAGATGATACATTAGTATGCTGGTGTAAGTCACTGTCGGTATTGCTACATGGTCTTCTTCACCACCTCTTCACCTCTGCAAAGGAGCATCTATGCTTAACCTTACCCTGTCATTGAATACAGGTTAGTACAGGGAGTAATCCTGTGAATTGCATTATTTTTATGAGGTGCCCTGCCTTATTATTATTCAGACAGATGTGAAAAACTACAGTTTTTCAGCCTATCGTAATTTCGTGATAAATTATCTCTTTAATGCCTCTGCTATCCTTGCAAAGTCTTCCATTGTTAATGTTTCCGCCCTTCTTATCGGATCAATACCCAGTTCTTCAAGGATCAATTTAATATCCTTATTAAGAGGTTTTAGGGCATTTGACAGTGTCTTCCTGCGCTGAGAAAAGGCTGTCCTGATAACCCTGAAGAAAACATTCTCATCAGACACTAAAACAGGTGGTTGATCACGCCGCTTTAAGTGTATCACTGCTGAATCCACCTTAGGTGGTGGCACAAAGACCTTCCTTGATATATGAAACAATATTGCAGGCTCTGTATAGTACTGAACCATCAGGGAAAGTATCCCGTAGTCCTTACCACCAGGGGTGGCAATTATCCTTTCCGCAACCTCTTTCTGCACGGTCAGAGTGGCTGTAACAAGCTTTACATCTCGCTCAAGCAGCTTAAAAATTATAGGTGTGGTTATATAATAAGGGATATTTGCCACAACCTTGAAGTGCGACAACTCCTGGAAGGGAAACTTGAGAACATCCTGACAATAAACTTCTATGTTCTTGAACGATGATAGTTTCTTTTTCAACTCCTCGCACAGGTACTGGTCGTACTCAATTGCTATGACCCTGTCCACTCTGTTTGCAATCATCTCTGTCATTCTTCCCTTGCCAGGGCCAATTTCTATTACCAGATCCTTCTCTTCAAGGGCTGCTGATGAAACTATACGTTCAAGTATCTGTGGTTCAAATAGATAGTGTTGTCCAAGTCTTCTCTTCATTGGTTGTTAGTTATCGGTTAATTTGTTATTAAGCACACACCCTGATAGTCCACCAAATATATAACAGGGTGTTGAAAAAGTCCAATTCCATGTCACCTCTGAATTTATTTCAGGCTCTGAAAGAGGAACTACTTTATATGATCTGATTCTCCAGATGTGAAATGCCTTATTATGGCATCTACCATGGCCTCAATAGTGGCCCTCTCAGGCATGATATGAACCTTAAGTCCCCTCTTTTCAATTTCCTTCTTTGTCACAGGCCCAATTGCAACTATAATTACATCCTTTAAAAGCCCTGCCACATCTTCCTTAAGGATCTCGCAGAGATTGTTGAAGGTTGCACCTGAAGTAAAAGTAGCAACAGTCACCCTGCCCTCTTTCAGAAATCTCTGCAACCTCTTTGCATGTCTGTCCGGTCTTATAGCCCTGTATGTAACAGGCACATCAATCTTACCGCCTAACGCCCTCACCTTCTCTGGAAAGACCTCCCTTGCCACCTCTGCCCTGGGGAGAAGGATTTTAAGGCCCTTAATACGTCCTTCACCCCCAAAGGCCTCGACAAGCCCCTCTGCCCTGTAGGCATCAGGAACAAGATCCACCTTAATCCCGTATTTACTTATAGAAAGGGCAGTCTTTGGCCCCACGGCACAGATCTTTATACCTTTCAGATCACGAATGTCTCTTTCAAGCTCAAAATAACGATTGAAAAAGAACCTCACACCATTTGCACTGGTAAATACAATCCAGTCATAATCCTCTATCCCTGATATTGCCCTGTCAAGCTCATCATAGCTCACAGGTGGCACTACCTCAATAGTTGGAAATTCAATAATCTCGGCACCAAGTGCCTCGAGAGGCTCATACTCTTCTGTATAGGCTCTGGTAATAAGAATCCTCTGACCAAAAAGGGGTTTCCTTTCATACCAGTTCAGCTGTTCCCTCAGTCTCACCACATCACCTATGACCACAACAGCAGGGGGCTTTATCTCATGGTCAGCCACTACATGGGAAACATCCTCAAGGGTTGAAATCACGGTTTTCTGGTCTGCCCTTGTTCCCCACCTTATAACAGCCACTGGGGTGTCACCTGGCTTTCCATGTTTGATCAATCTCTCTGATACAAGTCCTATATTCTTCACTGCCATCAAAAACACTATGGTGCCCTTTTGTTTGGCAAGTGCATCCCAGTCAATGGCACTTTTCTCTTTTGTTGTGGCTTCATTTCCTGGAAGAACAATGAATGAAGATGCATACCGCCTGTGAGTAAGGGGGATTCCAGCATAGGCAGGCACTGCAACTGCCGAACTTATACCCGGAACAACCTCAAATTCAATACCTGCACGGGTAAGGACCTCTGCTTCCTCCCCTCCACGACCAAATACAAAAGGGTCGCCACCTTTCAGCCTGCACACTGTCTTACCCTCAAGTGCCTTCTCCACCAGGGTATTATTAATCTCATCCTGTGTCATCTCATGATGTCCACCACGCTTGCCTGCATATACAAACTCGGCATCCTTTTTAATGTAATTCAAAATCTGGGCATTAAGGTGAAAATCATACACCACCACATCAGCCTTCTGAAGACACCTTAGACCCTTGACAGTAAGCAGTCCTATATCACCTGGACCTGCCCCTACAAGATATACCTTTCCCTTTTTTGTTTTTTCCTGCATATGAGCATAAAATTATAACATAATTAAACCCAAATCCAGCGATAAAGTTATAGCAGTGGTATGGTAGAGTCTTACACATCATTCTCAGCAGCCATCCAGGGCTGCTTCCGAGGGAATTTTGCGATTTGCCCTCCATGGCAAATCTTATGCAAAATTCAAAACCGTTCAGACTATACCATACCACTGCTTTCAGCATTTATTCCTTATCCTTGCAGCTGGATCTGGGTTAAATTTGACAAAACCAAACAGAATTTATTATCATTTCTTTCACTGTAATTAAATATCTTTTCACAGGAAGGTGAGAATTTATGACCAGGTTTACAAAGAAAGACGAAGTTGAAAGGAACTGGTATATTGTAGATGCCTCAGATAAGGTACTGGGGAGGCTTGCTTCAAGGATAGCAACCTACCTGAGAGGTAAACACAAACCCCAGTTTACACCAAATGTCGATACAGGTGATTTCATTATAGTTGTCAATGCAGAGAAGATTCGCCTTACAGGTAACAAGCTTGAACAGAAGGTATATTATCACCATACAGGTTATCCTGGCGGAATCAAGGCAGAAACAGCAAAATCAAGGATCAAACGCAAGCCTGAGCAGATGATTATCGATGCCGTATGGGGCATGCTTCCCAAGAACAGGCTGGGCAGAAAGATGATAAAGAAGTTGAAGGTCTACAGAGGGGCAGAACATCCCCACCATGCTCAGAAACCAGAACCTTTAAATATATAAGGAGATAATGGCAATGGGTGATATAATTTTCCAGGCAACAGGACGGAGAAAGACATCGGTAGCAAGGGTAATAATGAAACCCGGTTCAGGGCAGATTGAGGTAAACAGGAAACCCCTGGAAAAGTACTTCCCCAGGGAGACTCTTCAGATGATCGTACGGCAGCCCCTTGAGCTTGTGGGCATGCATAATAAGTTTGATATAAAAGTAAACGTAACCGGTGGTGGTCTTTCGGGACAGGCAGGTGCTGTAAGGCACGCCATCTCCCGTGCCCTTCTGCTTGTTGATTCTGATCTCAGGCCTAAATTAAAGAAGGAGGGGCTACTCACAAGAGACCCAAGGATGAAGGAGAGGAAGAAGTACGGTCTTGCAGGTGCAAGAAAGAGATTCCAGTACTCAAAGAGATAGTCGTCTGTAATTTATATATCTTGAATCATATTAAATGCCCGATTGGTAATCGGGCATTTAATTTTTTACACTAAAATGAGCTATTTAATTCCAGATCAGCATATAGAAAATATACCCAGTTTATAGCAGTGGTATAGTAGAGTCTTACACATCCCGGATACCCCAGAAAATCTTCCGATTTTCTGGGAACCCCTTATTCTCGTCAGGCATCCTGACTCGGAGGGAATTTTGCGATTCAGAGTTTTGAGGGACAGTGCCTCTCAAACTCCCCGGAGTATCACTGCTGTCCAAAAAGATTCTATGAAGGAGAAAGGCAGGGTGCCGAAGAAAAATAATGCCCACACCTTTGAAAATAAAAAATCCTTCTGAAACAAGAGCGGCCGAGAGGTGGTTCATCA
>JAADHP010000071.1 GCA_013151785.1 Nitrospirota bacterium
TCAAAGACAAATCCGTAAAGAAGGATCAGAAAGCTCAGCAATAGCAGGAGATAGGGTTTCTTCAGGACCTGCCATCTCTGGCTGAGGATACTACCTGCTGCTGAACTGATAACAACAGCTGAAACAACCGTTGAAAAAGACAGGGTGGGATGCTCAAGGGGATAGATCAGCTTCTGTATCAGACCAATCTCCACAAACATGTAACCCATTCCCAGGGAGGAAAAATACACAAAGAATGGAATTGTTTTTCCCTTCCTGAAGGGGCTACCTCCCCTTTTCAACAGGGGAAGCAGGGCGATTAACAGACTCAGCACTATGAGGATCAGAAGAAAAAGGGGCAGCAGATATCCCTCTTCAATGAAAAACTGCCACTTCCTGCCCATAGCCCTGTAGATATCCTTTATGTTCTTCATCCTGAGATAATAGTGGAAGAAGGGGCTGTTGTCATCCCTTGCACGGATGTCAAAGATGTAGGAGTTTATGAACTCCTCCCGTTTATCAGGCTCCATAAGGCTTCTGAAGGCATTGAAGTAGGTATTGTCACTCATTCTGACAAAGATGTTGGTTTCCTCCTCCTTTATACCCCTGTAATAGAGAAGATCAAAACCTCTCTCTTTACAGAAGTTTTTTATGAATCTGATCTCACCCTCTGTGAGAGGGCCCTTTTTGACAATGATGCTCAGCACACCCCAGCTTCTTATGGCTGCTATATGTTCTTCTATGTTTCTTATTCCCATTGTCTTCAGTGCCTCATAGATTGTATCCACTACACGGAACTCTGTTCTTGGAGGTGGCAGGATGTAGAGATTCACAGATAGAAGCCCCTCTGACTTCAGATGTCTTAAGTACTCAACAAAGGCATCAATGGTGTAACGGTAGTCCTCGGCAAAACCAAAAACACCCCCAGGCCCTCCGCTCAGGAGGGAGATGTTTATTAAATCAAAATAAAGGGCATTTTTCTGAAGCCATGACCTTGCAAGCCCTTTCCATGTATTCTCCCTGTATACATCAAAGCCCATTTTGTTCATGGCCATGATAATGGTTGGGTCTGAGTCAACCCTGTAGATATTCCTGAATCCATGGTATCTTGCTGATATCACATCAAGCCCTCCCTTTGGATCCACCAGCAGGACATCTGACTTCTCTGATAGTTCAAAGGCAAGGGATGATGGAAGATACCTTATGAAGGACAGCTTTTCTCTTTCTGTGTCCACTGTTATTGCAGTCATGTTGTCTCCATCAATGGTGATGCCTATCTGCTCGGGCAGTGCATCAAGATACTGGAGGCTGAGCCCTGGCGCATATCTTGCGGCAGGGCTTTTGAAACACATCAACCCTTGAAAAAGGGCTGTAGAAGCTTTTGATATGTCTGGCCCCCGGGTATTTCAGTGCAAGGGCAAGCGGTTTGTAGGGTGATATCCTCGGTTTGAGCAATGAGGGATAGAACAATAGAACCAGAACGATAACAAGCATGGTGAGTACAGACAGAACCACCCTTCTGGAACTGAAAAGAGGGGCCAAGACAAGAGCAGATAGTGATAGCGAAACAAGTGCCTTTTCAGGAGGCAACAGAAAGAGGAGGACAAGTACAGAGAATGCTCCCATTCCTGCACCCAGCAGATCCATACCATAGAAAAAGCCCACCCTCCTTTGTGCAAATTTCAGAACTGTTGCGATAATCAGGCCTGAGAGGAAAAAAGGGACAGAGAGTATCACACAGTAACCCATGATGTAAAGGATCTGCACCTTTTCCCATGCAACCCTTGCAGGGTCAAAGGGTATCTGGTTGCTCAGGAGATAGGATGAAAAGATACTAAAGCACAGAAGCACATAGTAGAGGTCTGTCTTTTTTATATCCAGCAGTGCAGGAGACAGATACAGTAGCGCCCCGCTTGCACCAATTCCAAGCATGGCTATACTGATAATCATAAAGGCAAAATGATACCATAGCGTGAGAGAGAATATCCTTAACAGCGCTGTTTCATAGGAGAGGGTGACAAAAGAGACAATAAATATCAGAAGAGGCAGGAATCTGATGCCACGGGCATTGAAGCTCTCCCCTCCATTCTTATTTTCGATGGGCATTACTTAAAGATGACAAACTCTTCAAGAAACCTGCTCCTCTTCAGGACAAATTTTTGTAAATAATAGGTGCTTTCCTTCCTCTGCATGTCTGCAAAGCCAAACTCTATGGCAAACCTCCTCAGTGCCCTGAATTCATAGCAGCCTTTAACATCCTTTTCAGGAGATGTATAGAGAGGGTTAGTTGCCTCTTCCAATACATCCGGATATGCCTTTATAAAGAGGGATGAATAAAACTCAGGCTCAGAATACCTATCGCCAAATTTTTTCAGAAGATAAAGGGTAAAGAGAAAAGAGTTCTGAATAATTGGAAATTCAGGATATCCGTCAGAGTATGCCCAGTTGAAATCCCTTGTGTAAACCCTCAAAATATGCAGGAATTCCTTTGCAGTAATGCCGTGTTTAAGTAACAGCTTGCCTCTTTTTGTAACGACAAATCTCTTTCTGTACTTTCTGATATAACCTGCCATCACTGCAATTATTCTTACAACATGAAGTTCCACGAATTCCATCTCTGACATGAGCGCACCCAGGCTGCGAATATGACTGTAATCTTCCTCATTGTAGTATTCCTTTTCAAGCTCCCTGCATAAGTTTCTTGGAAGATTTCCCTTTGCTGTGGACTTAATCCCTTCAGACTCGTCTATCTTTTGAAGAAGTCTCAACAGAAGTTTAAGCCTTGGTGCATCCTGTGGCACTTGCGCATCTAAGTTGAAGTCCACTACTTCAGGACTATTAAAGGGGTGATACAGAATACGCCACATTTCATTGGGACTGAGTCCACAAAAATCATCAAGCGGTGTATTGTTGTATTGCCTTGTAAACTCATCTACTGCAGCCTGAACCTCTTCAAGGCTGTTGAATTTCTTGTTTGCTATGAATTTTTCTAACCCTTTCCTGAACCGTTCCTGTGGATTCATGCTAATATAATACCAGATCTTGCTCATTTATTATGCGCAGAGCAGGGTCTTTGAGTGTCAGGTCCACCCATCTACTCATCCACTCATCCACTGCTCCCTGCCTTTCATCTTTCTTATAGGATCTTTTTGTACAGTAATGAAATTGGGTACAAATTAACCTGAGATAGAGATTATTCAACAGGCATGGTTTGGTTAAGCTCTTTTTTTTCTCTTCTGAATACCTTTTTCAGATCCTCCATTATCTGATATCCACAGGGGACAAGTATCAGGGTGATCACTGTTGCAAAGAGTACTCCAAAGGCAAGACTGATTGCCATGGGAATCAGAAACCTTGCCTGTACACTCCGCTCTGTGATTATGGGTATCAGGCCTGCAAAGGTGGTAAGTGTGGTAAGTATAACAGGACGAAACCTTACTGCCGTGCCTTTCATTATGGCGTGGAATGTTTCGATTCCTTTGTTCCTGAGTCTGTTTATCTCCGCAAAGAGTATAATAGAGTCGTTTACCACCACACCTGAAAGTCCAACTACCCCGAAGAGGCTCATTATGCTCAGGTTCATCCCCATAAGCATATGACCAAATATGGCTCCGATAATTCCAAAGGGGATGGCTGACATTATGATGAGCGGCTGTCCAAATGACCTCAGTGGTATGGCAATAAGAGTATATATAAGCACAAGGGCAAGCAAAAACCCCCTTATTACATCTGCCAGGGATTCCCGTTGTTCCTTGCCCTCACCTGCAATTGTATATCTGAGATCTGGATAACGTTGCTTCAGCCTGGGAAGAACATTTTCAAGCATCTCTGTTCTTAATTCATTTGCATTCATCACCTCTTCATTCACCTCTGCTCCCACGGTTACTATCCTTTTACGGTCACGTCTTGTAATGGTAACATAGCTGCGGGTCTTCTTCAGGGTGGCTACTTCTGAAAAGGGAATCTCTCTGCCATCAGGAGTGCGGATGTACATGTCCAGCAGGCTTTCAAGTCTTTTCCTTTCCTCTGAAGGATACCTGACCATTACCTTTACCTCATCCACTCCCCGTTGTATCCTCAACGCCTCTGCACCATAGAAGGCTGCCCTTACCTGACGGGCGAGGTCAGAAAGGGTTATCCCGAGGCTCTTTGCTGATGGCTTCAGGGAAAGACGGAGTTCCTCCTTGCCGGGGATATAACTGTCTTCAATGTCATAAACACCGGGATACTTCCGGAGTTCCCTTTTTAATTCCTCCACTGCACGGTGAAGGGCCTCTTCGTTGTCCATGGTAAGGTCAAAGGAGACAGCCTTGCCTGCACTGAAAAGTTCACTGTAAAAGCGTACACTTTCTGCCCCCTGTATTACACCTACCTTTTCTCTCCATATATTTGTGACCTCTGTAGTGGTTAGTTCTCCTCTTTTTTCAGCACCGATTAATTGTACAATTACCTGTCCCACATGGCTACCAGATGGTAAGGGGCCTGTGCTACTACGATGTCCCATGGGTATCTGTGAGCCAACAATTGAATATGTATATCTTATAAGTGGTTCATTTTTGTTTTTTCTCAGACTGTCAGCCTCCCGGGCTGCCCTGACAGCAGCCTTTTCGATCTTCTCTATCACCTTCAGTGTCTTACTGTAGGGTGTACCAGGCGGCATGGTTACCTCACAGACCATCCGGTCGCTTTCTACCTTCGGGAAAAAGGTGAATTTTACCCTTCCACCCAACCACAGACCTAAAGAAATCAGGAGGATACTGATAGAGATGGCAATGGTTACGTATCTCCATTTCAGTGAAAGGACAAGCACTTTTTTAAAGGGACCATCAATAAATCCCTTCATGCAGTTGGAGACAAAATTCTCCTTCCTGCCTCTCTTTGTGGGAAGCTTTGATCTTGCAAGATGGGCTGGAAGTACAAACAACGCCTCTAAAAGAGAACCCATCAATACAGCAATTACTACAATAGGGATATTTTTTATCACCTTTCCCATCACTCCTGTACCAAGAAGCAGGGGCCAGAAGGCAGCCACAGTGGTCAGGACAGCAAAGATAACAGGAATGGCTACCTCCATTGTTCCCTCCACAGCAGCCTGGAAGGGCGGCATCCCTTCCTCACGTTTCCTGAAAACGCTCTCTCCAACCACTATTGCATCATCCACGACTATGCCAAGAACCATTATAAAGGCAAAGAGCGAGACCATATTAATTGATACATTGTAGAAAGGCAAAAGCCAGATGCCGAACCCAAAGGCAATGGGAATTCCCAGTGTTATCCAGAAGGAAAGCCTCCTGTTAAGAAACATTCCAAGTACAATCACAACAAGCACCATACCATAGGCCATGTTTTTTAGCAGCAAGCTGAGCCTTGCCTTGAGGATCTCGGAACGGTCACCAAAGGTATCTACATGGACATTGGGTGGAAGGGTCGGTTTTATGCTTTCTATATACTGCTTTACCTCAGATGCAACAGTGAGGGCGTTCTCCTTGCCTATCCTGTGTAGACCAGTATGCCGGCAGAGGGTAGTTCATTGAATCGGGATCCCAGATCACGTTCCTCAAAGGTATCCCTTATTAGGGCTATATCAGAGAGTCTTACCACTGTACCATCAGGTCTGCTGAGCACCACGATATCTCTGTACTGGGATGCCCTGTACTTTTTGCCTTTGGCCCTGAGTAGTATATAACCAGAGCGTTCTCTTATTTCACCAGCTCCAAGGTCAATACTCCACTGTTTCACAATACTGGCAACCTGGGAAAGGGTAAGATTATATTTTCTGAGGTTTTCCTCTGGTATCTCGATTGCTATTTCCGGGTCACTAACACCAAAGACCTCTGCCTGTGTTACATGGGGAAGACGTGTTATATCATCCTTTATCTTTTCTGCATAATCCTTTAATACATGAAGAGGAGCATTCCCGTATATAGCCACATTAAGCACAGGTGCCTTGAATACAAATTTTTTGATAACAGGTCGCTCTGCATTCTCAGGCAGTGTGGTGATACGATTCACTTCTGACTTTATATCATCAAACAGTTTATCTAAATCCCAGCCTTCTACTGCCTCTATCTCGATTATTGCCACTCCCTCAGAGGCATAGGCATTGATCTCCTTTATACCATCAAGCCCTGATACTACATCTTCAACCTTTTTTACAATGCCCTCCTCCACCTCTGATGGAGATGCCCCAGGGTATTGTATTGTCACTGTCACCTTGTCTGCAACAGTCTCAGGAAATATCTCAACCTTTGAATTTATTGCGGTAACAATGCCTGCTACAAGCACAAAAAACATTAATAGATTTGCTGCCACATGATTTTCAGTAAACCATGCAATCAGTTTTTTCATTCTAACCCCTTGTGTCCTCTATCCTTACCTTCATTCCCTCTGTTGCCACTGGAGGTGGTGTGATCACCACCTTTTCACCATCATTAAGCCCTCTACTTACAATATACCTCCCGTTTACAGACCGCACGAGGGCTACCATTCTTTTCCTCAGCCGTTCTTCCTTATCCACTATCCATACAAAGGGGGTGCCCTGCTCTGTCCACTGAATTGCCTCTTTGTCAATAAGCACTGCCCTGTCAATGGTATATCCCTTTATCCTTACTCTTACAAAGGTACCTACAGAAAGAGGAGGCAGGGTTTTATAAGGATCTTTGACTGCTATAACCACAGGTATTGTCCTTGTCTTTTCATCGATTATCTCGGCACGTTCAACATAGCCTGTCCATTTCTGATGGTGATCTCCGATAGTAGTTTCAACCACTGCTGTAGAACCTGTTTTTTGTTCTGTATTAAACCCCGGGATCTTTATGTATCCCACATCTTTTTCATTGAGATGTACCCTTATTTCC
>JAADHP010000247.1 GCA_013151785.1 Nitrospirota bacterium
ACTCCCATCGAGACAGACAACAAATTTTTTAAATCCTACAGGTCTTTTAACGATAAAAAAATTTCTATTATTATCTCTTAAAACCCTCAGACATACACTTCCTATAAAACCTTCTTTTGCTGCATTGAAACCCGATGAGCCCATGATCACAAGCTCTGGTTTTTCTTCTTCGATTATTTCATTGATTACCTTGAAGTTTTTACCCTCTCTCACAATTGATCTGTTTTCTATGCCCTCCGCATTCAATAATTCCTCGATGGGCTTTACGTAGGTCTTAGAGATACTCTCGAGGCCTATATTTATGAGTTTCTTATGACCCTTACGCTGTTTGCTGAGCAGGGCTTCATCATGGTATTTTGACGGAATGATCGGTTCCATAATTCTGAAGGCACCTTCGTGCATCCCGGCATTGTAGGCATGCACTCCTATTACCTGACAGTTCAATGTCCTGGAAATCGTAATTGTAGCATCTGTGGCTTTATGCGAGAGTTCGCTGTTGTCCACGCATAGGAGTATCTTTCTGATATAGTTCTTCATTTGTTAGATTATAGAAAAAAAGAGCGAAGGATTCAGTAACTTTAGTTACATGCAAAGGCTACATCAAAACAGTCTGAAGAACAAGGGCTGTTCCTATGAATACAATGCCAGAAAGAGTTAGTCGCTTTATGAAGGACGCCAAAGGAAGGCGTGTTTCCTCATGCCTTCCGGTAAGATAAAGCAACAGAGCCCACCCGGGCATGAATGTTCCCACCACAAAGAGAAAGGTAAAGAGAGCGCTCAGGGGTGAATACTGCCACATACAATATATGCAGTGATGTCCAGGGATATTCATTACCCTGGGGGAGATAACCTCGAAATAGGCTAATACTGTGACAAAGGCATTCAACATAGCAAATACAGAAGCAGCCGTGAGTAGCAAAGGCAGTCCTTCCTGCTTGTGAGCCCTCCGGTAGCTCAGCCACAACAGGATCAACAAAACAAGATTGGTAAGATAGTAGAGAAAAAGCAACAGTGATTGATAGTTTTCTCCAAGCAAAGATGAGGAGATGATGGATGTCTTTCTTTCGGCAAGATCAAATACAGTGGTGCAGCATGCCACATCTACCTCCACATCAAAGCCCAGGATGTAGTAGATCTGCAGAATACTGTCCAGTACCATGAAGATGCTT
Source organism: Nitrospirota bacterium (assembly GCA_013151785.1). Taxonomy (GTDB): domain Bacteria; phylum Nitrospirota; class Thermodesulfovibrionia; order Thermodesulfovibrionales; family JdFR-85; genus JAADHP01. The sequence goes on from JAADHP010000247.1 coordinate 1,170, forward strand.
ATGAAAAAGAGAAAAAGCGTTTTTTTCCTGTTAAGAGGAGAACGCTCGGTTTTGTTGTCCAGCCTGTCGAGGAGCAACCACCATCCAACGAGAAAAAAGAGTGAAACCTTGACGATCTGTACAATGCCTGACAGTGTTCCCTGGGCCTGGGTTACACCGAATATGCACATGGCTCCCTGAATGTAAGGTACAAAGGACTGCAGGGTTAAGTAAAAGAGGGGCAGGGTGAAGGCCTCTGCCACCAGTATCACATGGGCGATATGCAGCAGCAGGTATCCTCTTTCGTTGAGGTGTTCCTGCAATGCCCCTTTCTTGCCTTGAGAAAGATAAGCCCTCAGACTTACTACAGTGAGAACCAGGGAGAGTCCACCAATAAGGATGGTACCGAAGAGATAAACAATGGAATAGACGTTTAGAATCATTCAACCAGCCTGCCACCTGATAGCTGAAAGGTCTGGTCTGCCTCGGAAAGGAGATGTCCGTCGTGGGATGATATAATGATGCTCTTCCCATTCTCTCTGAGTTCCCTGAGGAGTTGCATGATCTTCTCCGCTGTTTTGTGATCAATGTTTGATGTGGGCTCGTCAAGAAGGAGGATTTCAGGATCGTTCACCAGTGCCCTGGCAAGTGAAAGACGCTGGCGTTCACCTCCGCTGAGTTGCTCAGGGGTATGTGTGTACCTGTGGGAGAGTCCCAGCATCTCAAGCAGTTGGAGTGCCCTTTTTTTTCTCTCTGATGAATTGATACCCAGTGGTATAAGCGGGTATGTAACATTCTCCCATGCCGGAAGGCGTGGTATAAGATTATAGTCCTGGAAGAGAAAGCCCATTGTGTCCCTTCTGAGCCTTGCAAGAGCGGCATCTGATAGTTCGTTAACTGTCCTGTCATTGATAATCACACGGCCCTTTGTGGGTCTTTCGAGGGTACCTATAATACTCAAAAGGGTGGTTTTCCCCGAGCCCGAGGGGCCTGTTATGAGGGTAAGTGTTCCTTTTTCTATCGATAGGTTTATGCCTGTAAGCGCCACCACCTCATTGTCTCTGCCCAGAGGGTAACTCTTATAGAGGTCTTCACATCTTATAACCTTGCTCATCTCAACACCTCGGCAGGTGGTGTGGTTGCTGTCCTCCATGTGGAATATATGCTGCCTACCAGAGTAAAGATGAGAGAGAAAAAGATCGCCATCAAGAATGTTCCGAAAGTAAACTGCACTGGTATCCTGAAAGGTGCGATGTTTTCTATCTCAGCAATAAACATCTGGGCTATGAATGCACCGTTAAAAAGTTTCAGCCAGATATATGATATCAAAACCGAAGCCGGTGCACTTATGAGTGCTATGATGGTATTCTCAAAGAATGCCATCTGCAAAACCTCATCGGTCTGCCAGCCTGTGGCCTTCAGTATAGCCATCTCTTTTTTCCTCTCTGTCAGCCCTGTGCCTGATACAATCAGCATAACAGGTATTGCAAGAATGAAGGCAAAGGTGTAGAGAAGGACAAAGATACCGCCCTTGCGGTTGAATCCTCTTTTGACATACTGTTTTGCAATGGACTTTGACTGTATCCTGAAGTAGGCATTCATCTGCTGTATTGTATCTGCCACGTCCTGTAGCCTGGAAGGGGCTACATATACAGCGATATCCGAGACAAAGTCCTCCATCTCGTATATGGAGATAGCATCATCAATACCCGTAAGGATGAGGTCAGAACTCCATATGGATGTATCTGTGTCAAAAATGCCTGAAACCCTGTAGACCCTTTTCATTATGAAAGGACTGTGGTCTATAATGGCTGTTACCCTGACTCCGAGGCTCAGATTGCTACCCACCTCAAGTCCCAGTGCCTTTGCCAGTGCCCTTCCAACCACAATCTCACCGTCATCCGGTAACTCACCCTTTATTATCTTTACGGTTTCTTCTATCTCATCAAGGGGAATACCAAGCAATACGCAGAGTCGGCCTTCCACATAGATCCTGCTGATCACCCTTGGTACTGCCTTCAGCACACCATTGATCTTTTTTATCTCATCTGCCACCTCCATGGGAATCATACCGTTTCTTCCGTACATGTCCATGGTGACATAGAGGTCAGCCCCTTCCTGAACAGAGATCATTGCCTCCTTTTTTATTCCTTCCAGCAGGGCGAGGGCAGACACAAAAGGTGTGATTATCACTACAAGACAGATTACCACCACAAATGTTCTCAGTCTGTGCCGTAAGAGATTAGCTGTGGCTACTGTAAGAATTCCCATTGTCTTCATTTCTCTTTCTCCTTGAGTATCTCCTTACGGGCCTCCTGGAGTGCCTCCCTGAAGGTGGCTATCCTGCCTCCGTATTCAGCAACAAACCTTTCAGCCTGACTCTTTGAGAAAAAGGCGATCTTGCTCCTTCTGGTCATTGTTCCCTTTGCCTTTGAGCCTATTACATAGACAGCCCTGTCAGCCTCTATCATGTTGAAGGGGTTGAGGTATTCAGCCACCTTTATATTCTCTGGTTTCAGATCCATCTTCATGCTCAGGATCACAAGGCAGGCAATGGAGCAGGTGTAAAACCTGCCCTTTTCCGTATCAAAGACATATCTTGTCCTTGCAAACCTGTTTCTGTCCATACCGCAGTTGTCACATCTGACATGAGAAGTGAAGGCTGGTGGATTCCTGAAGGGGTGCTCAAAGGGGCTGGTGTCCTGTCTTCCTGCACAGGAACCGACAAGTATAACGCATATCAGGACCATACTAAAAATTCTCACTGAATTCACTTATGCTCATACCCCTTGAAGGAGAGTATACATATCCACCGGGCACAGGGTGAAGACTGGTCTCCTCCACCTGTTCGATCCTCGGATCGAAGATGTTAAAACCCCACCTTGGATTCACCGATGCTCCAAGACCGAAACCTGATGAAAGCCTCTGGAATTCCTTCACCCTGGAATAGTCTTTCCCCCTGATTGAGTCAAGAGTGAGGAGAAACAAAACCACTATATTCAGAAATATCACTGTGGCAAGAAGTCTTTTCATGGCTTTGGCTCCAGCATCTCAAGTGTTATCTCATTGAAATGGAC
>JAADHP010000018.1 GCA_013151785.1 Nitrospirota bacterium
TACTATAGCAATATTTCCTGAAGATGGCAAAGACAGGGATACATTGCTTTCAGTGTTTGGTTACAAGCAATGAAGACGGCCTTTAAGAGAAGCATACCTGTAGTAATTTGATAGACTGGAGGGAAAAATGAAGGTCCTTGTGATAGAAGACAATCCTGTTAACATGAAACTACTTATAGAAATTCTTTCCACTGAAGGATATGAAACACTCCAGGCAAAAAATGCAGGTGATGGTATTGAGCTTGCAAAGAGGGAAAACCCCGATCTGATACTGATGGACATCCAGTTACCAGGAATGAATGGCCTTGACGCAATGAGACTTCTGAAAGGCAACAGGGGCACTGCCCATATCAGGATAATCGCCCTTACTGCCTTTGCCATGAAGGGAGACAGGGAGAAATTCCTCCAGGAAGGCTTTGATGGTTATATCTCCAAGCCCTTCAGATACACCGACCTGATGGACCTCGTAAGGTCTCTTTCCAGGGATAGGGAATCAACCATGGGAGGATAATATGAATGAGGAAAACAAGAAGAGGATCCTCATTGTTGATGACGAGGAGGTAAACATCAAGCTTCTTGCAGCCCTCTGTGAAAGTCTTGGCTACAGAACCATAACAGCAAGAAATGGCATTGAGGCTGTAGATATTGCAACCCGTGAGATGCCAGACCTCATCCTTATGGATGTCATGATGCCTGAGATGAATGGATTCGAGGCAACAGAAAGACTGAAATCTGAGGAAAGCACACGTCTTATTCCCATTATTATCGTAACCGCACTCGACTCAAGGGATGACAGGCTGAAGGGCATTTCCATAGGTGCTGACGATTTCCTCACCAAACCCGTTGACCTTGAAGAGCTATCACTCAGGGTAAAAAACCATCTAAGGCTCAAAAACTATCATGATCTACTTAAAAACCATAACACTATCCTGGAGAAAAAGGTTGCTGAAAGGACCTCAGAGCTTCAAAACACCCTCCAGAGGCTTGACAGGGCACACAGGAAGATCCGTTTCGGCTATATGGAAACAGTCTATCGCCTTACCCTTGCCTCTGAATACAAGGATGAGGAGACAGGCACACACATTAAAAGGGTGAGCTTCTATACAAGAGAACTTGCCACTACACTTGGAATGGACAGAGAATTTGTAGACAGCATCTTCTACGCCTCTCCCATGCACGACATAGGCAAGGTGGGCATTCCTGATAACATCATCATGAAACCCGGCAAACTCGATCAAGAGGAATGGGAGATAATGAAAAAACATACCACCATAGGTGGAAAGATCCTCAGTGGCTCAAGCTCACCCTATCTGAAGATGGCAAAGGAGATCGCCCTCAGTCACCATGAAAGATGGGATGGTGGTGGTTATCCTGAGGGACTGAAAGAAGAAGAGATACCACTTCCGGGCAGAATCATGAACATAGTGGATCAATACGATGCACTCAGAAGTAAAAGACCCTATAAGCCTGCCATGGAGCACGAAAGGGTTGTTGAGATAATTACAAAGGGCGATGGCCGAACCCTTCCCGAGCATTTCGACCCCAATGTGCTTGATGCCTTCATCAGGTCCAAAGAGAGACTCAGAGAAATATACGAAACCCACCAGGATTAGAGGGTTTATTTTTTTCTTCAGCACCCGCCCGATTTAATCTTTTGAAATTATTTTATGAAGCTGTGATATATTATATAATTCAGTAGTGTCACAAAAGATCTATAAGAAAGATGAAAGGCAGGGTACCGACAATACAGTGAACAGTAAGCTGTGAGCAGTAATATTGTCATGCTGAATTTATTTCAGCATCTCGTTTTTATAGTCAGAATGAACAGGAATAAACAGGGCTCAGGTGGTAAAGGAGTTCAACCTGTATGCTTTTGAGTATTGTTACATGGTCTTCTTCACCACCTCTCAGTCCAGAAAAAATGACGATATTATTTCCTTTACACCCGGAACTTTGAACTTCAAATATGAAGATTATCTATTTAATCTATAACATCCTCTATAATGCTGTCTTGCTGACAGTTCTTCCCTACCAGTATCTGAAAAGACCACCTCAGACAAGGAAGAGATGGTTCAAACAACGATATGGTTTTATTAAATCACCCAGGAGTGGAATAAATACCAGCAGGATATGGATACATGCTGTATCAGTGGGTGAGGCAATTGCAGCCAGACCTCTGGTGAACCTGCTCAGGAAAGACTACCAGATAATTATAACCACTGTGACTGAAACAGGACAAAAGATAGTGCAAGACTACATCTCGAATAAGGAACTGCTCCTCTATGTACCCTTTGATACAAAGGGCGCAGTAAGGAGGTTCCTTGAAAGGGTCAACCCTCATATAATCATACTTATGGAGACAGAGATATGGCCCAATCTTCTGAAAGAGGCAAAGAGCTTCAATATTCCTGTTGTGATTGTAAATGGAAGGATCTCTGAGCACTCCTATGGCAATTATAAAAAGGTCAGATTTTTTATGAGATATATCCTCTCCTTTATTGATCTTTTCTGCATGCAAACAGAAGGGGATGCCAAAAAGATAATCTCCCTTGGTGCATTACCTGAAAGGGTAAAAGTAACAGGCAATATGAAATTTGAGGTAAAACCCCCTTCAGAACCACCTCCATGGAGCACAGACCTGAGAAGACCTGTGGTTGTTGCTGGTAGTACCCATGAAGGCGAAGAGGAAGCCATTCTAAAGGCCTACAAAGAGGTCTCCCGAAGCTATCCTGATCTTACCATGATAATTGCACCAAGACACCCTGAAAGGTTTTCAGAAGTAGAGACACTGTTACAGAAGGAAGGCATTAATTATGGTAAACGATCAGCCCTTGAGATAAAGGGCAGAGATGTTATACTTCTTGACAGCATTGGAGAACTCTCTGCAATCTATGCTGTTTCAGATATAGCCATTATTGGCGGAAGTTTTATACCAAAGGGCGGACATAATCTCTTTGAGCCTGCCTACTGGCGCAAACCCATTGTGTGTGGCCCCTTCATGAACAACTTTCCACTTGCAGAGGAGTTCTTCTCCAGAGGTGCTGCCTTGAAGGTTGAAAAGTCACACCTCTCCTCTGCCCTCAGGAACTTGCTTGATGATGAATCCATGAGGCATAACATGGGTGAGAGGGCATACTATCTCTATGAGAAAAACCGGGGTGCCCTTGAGAAGACAGTGGAGTTAATAAGAAAATATATCAGCCTTTAAGGGCACGAAGGAGGTTTCTTGCAAAACTCTCAACCAGTACCGGGTTGAACTGCCTGTTAGATGCCTCCTTCATTATGACAAGGGTTTTCTTCACGTCCCAGTCTCTCTTATAGGGTCTCCTGCTCCTGAGGGCATCGAAAAAGTCGGCTATCTGTACAATCTGGCTACAAAGATGTTGCCGTCTTCTAACAAGTCTGAAGGCAGGATACCCCCTGCCATCAAACCCCAGATGATGCTCAAGAGATGCAATGGCAGCAATCTGGGGCAGGGAGTCGTTTTTTGAAAGATAAAGTGCTCCATAAATGGTGTGGCGTTTGATCTCCTCAAACTCCTCATCAGTAAGCCTCCCCTTCTTCTCAAGAACCTCCCTGGAGACGAAGAGTTTTCCCACATCATGCAGAAGGCCAGCAATACCTATTTCATGTACAAATTCATCACCCAGGCCAAGGCACTCTGCCTGGAACATGGAAAGCACAGCCACATTGGTGGCATGGGTATATGTATACTCACTATAGGATTTTACAGGACTTAAAAGCCTGAGGAGCGCCCCCTCCCTCTTCATAGTTACAAGAAACTTGATAACAATCTCCTCTATCCCTGCAATACTCAGTTCCTTGAAAGGAGAAACACCGCTTGTTATCTCTTTAAAGCGTTCAATCTGCTCTGAACTGAGCTCTTCAAGTCCTGTCTCCATATCTCCAGTATCTCCTCCGACACCCAGCACAACATCTACTATACCTGTCTTTACATGGGGTAGAGATGGAACCTTCCTGTGCTGTCTGCTGAGAAAGGCTATCAGTTTTACCATCTCAGCACGCTTAATTCCTTTATGTATGTCAAGTCTTGTAATACCCTTGTGTCGGAGTTTCTTTATAAACCTACCAACAAAGAGTCCCTCATCCTTGAAAGGTGACCTGTTTACCACAAGGTCATTCTCCACTATCATGAATTCAATAACATCCATCTCAGAAAATATCTCTTCAAGGCACTCCATGGCC
>JAADHP010000026.1 GCA_013151785.1 Nitrospirota bacterium
CAACTGGCTTCATTTAAAGGTGTACCCATGAGGGTGGAGATCGAGACACTCAAGGGAGCCATGGTAATAAGTGATTTATACAATACCAATCCTGTTTCCATGGAGGAGGCACTAAAGGAACTGGTTTGTCTGAAGAAAAGACGTGCCATAGCTGTTCTGGGCGATATGCTTGAACTTGGTGCTTATGCTGAGGCTGCCCACAGGGATATCGGGAGATTAATAGCAACACTACCCATAGATGTGATAATTGCCGTGGGCAGTAATATGAGATACATGAAAGAGGAATTAAATGGAAGGGGAATCAATATTGCATTCTATCATGTTGACAGACCTGAAGAGGCAGGGAAGATACTTTTGAATCTCATCAGGGAAGGAGACACAGTGCTTGTGAAGGGTTCAAGGGGTATGAACATGGAGAGGGTACTGGAGGCCTGATGTTATACCAGCTGTTATATGGACTTCACGAGTATTATTTTCCCTTCAATGTGTTCAGGTATATTACCTTCAGAACAGCAATCGCTGTAATTACTGCCTCATTGTTAACCTTTATCCTTGCACCTTATGTTATTAAGAGATTAAGAAGACTCAGCCTTACACAGCAGATCAGAGACGATGGTCCGCAGACTCATCTATCCAAGGCTGGTACCCCTACTATGGGTGGTGTGCTTATCCTGATAAGCATCATAATCACAGCACTGCTCTGGATGGATCTGAAAAACCCATACACCTGGGTTCTGATAGTAGCCACAACAGGGTTTGGTGTAATAGGTCTTTGTGATGATCTTCTTAAGATAAAGAGGGCAAACCATAAGGGGTTGAGACCCTGTTACAAGTTTCTTGCCCAGATATTGCTTGCGGCAGGCATAAGTCTCTTTCTATTGAAGGTTCCCTACGATCCCTATAGCACGAAGCTCAGTGTGCCTTTCTTCAAAAGATGGCTTATTGACCTCGGAATATTTTATCTACCCTTTGCTGTTTTTGTTATTGTGGGTTCATCAAATGCTGTAAATCTCACAGATGGTATTGATGGTCTCGCCATCGGACTTGTGGCTATAGCTGTGCTTGCAAATGGATTGCTCGTATACATCAGCGGTCATGCAGGACTGGCCAGATATCTGCAGGTTCTGTATCTTCCTATGACAGGAGAACTGACTGTTTTTTGTGGTGCCATGTTTGGTGCCTCTATAGGATTCCTCTGGTACAATGCCTATCCTGCTGATCTCTTTATGGGAGATGTGGGGTCTCTCGGGCTTGGTGGCGCCCTTGGTACCCTTGCTGTTATTACAAAGCATGAGATAGTTCTTGCCATCGTGGGCGGTATATTTGTGATTGAGACTGTATCAGTAATCATGCAGGTTCTTTCTTTCAAGCTCACAGGTAAAAGGGTTTTCAGGATGGCTCCTATACACCATCACTTCGAGGTGAAGGGATGGCCCGAGCCCAAGACAGTTGTAAGATTCTGGATAGTGGGGATACTGCTTGCCCTGTTAAGTCTATCCACATTGAAGATAAGGTAAAAACACAGGAGATGATAAAAGATAATACTATTGTCAGTGATATGGAAGGAATAAAGGATTTCAAAGACAAAAAAGTATTAATTGTTGGCATGGGTCTGAGCGGCGTGGCTGCTGCCAGGCTGCTGTCTGATTTCAATGTGGATGTCAGAATAACAGACAGCAGGGATGAGCTGGAGCTTGTGGAAAATATAATGCAGTTGCCCGATGGTGTAACAATTGAAACAGGAGGACACTCCTCGGTCATGGTTGATGGAGTTGATATGGTTGTAGTGAGCCCTGGTGTTAGTGCTGACAATCCGATTATTACAAAGGCGCATGAGCATAACATACCTGTTGTCAGTGAGATAGAACTGGCATATAGTTTTACTGCCTCCATACCATGGATTGCAGTAACAGGAACAAACGGTAAATCCACTACCACCACCCTTATAGACCTGATACTGAGAAGAGCAGGATACAACATAATAACAGGTGGGAATCTTGGAATGCCTCTCTGCGGTGCCATAAAAGACCATTATTCCAGTAATTCCAAAGAGAGAGTTGACTATATAGTATCTGAAATATCCTCTTTCCAGTTAGAGACAATAGAAACCTTCAGGCCTCATATATCAGTGATACTCAATATAACGCCTGACCATCTTGATAGATACAGAGATATGGATGAATACATAGGAGCAAAGAAAAGTATCATTAAGAACCTGACAGAGGAGGATAAGCTGATACTGAATTTCGAAGACCCTGTAGTTAGGGCGTTTGAAGAAGAGACTCCTGCAAAGATATACTTTTTCTCTGCCAGATCTTTCCATGATGGTATAAGTGCCTTTCTTAAGGATGGATATATATATATAAATGGAAAAGAGATTATTTCAGTAAATGATATGGCATTGAAAGGCGCCCATAATATGGAAAATGTCATGGCAGCCACACTTGCATCAATGCTGGCCGGTGCAGGTCCTGAATCAATCAGGGATGTATTAATAAGTTTCAGAGGTCTCGAGCACCGTCTTGAGTATGTTGACAGGATTGACTCAGTGGAATTTTATAATGATTCCAAGGGAACCAATATTGGTGCAGTAATAAAGTCACTTGAGAGCTTTGAACACTCTGTTGTGCTTATTCTGGGAGGTAAGGATAAAGGAGGTGATTTTAAAGATCTTATTCCGTATATAAAGGAGAGGGTCAAGGCGGTTGTTGCCATAGGAGAATGCAGGGAAAAGGTGGTAAAGCAGTTGAAGGATGAGGTGCTGGTTGTCAGGGCAGAGGATATGAGGGACACAGTAGATAAGGCCTTTGAACTGGCTAAACCATCGGGGGTTGTACTTCTGTCGCCAGGATGTGCAAGCTTTGATATGTTTGAAAATTTTGAACATAGAGGCCGGGTATTCAAAGAGGAAGTCTACAGGATAAGGGGAAAATGATGGAACTTCAAAGGGAGTACAAGATAGACAAATGGTTGCTCTTCTCTGTGATAACCCTTACAGTAATAGGAATAATAATGGTTTATAGTTCTACCGCATTGATGCCAATTGCAAAGGGAGGTAAAGTGGGTTACTCTCCTGAAGAGTATCAGTTTGTTTACCTTAAAAAGCATCTGCTTACCCTGTTGATATCCATACTTGTTATGTTTGTCTCCTATAAGATGTCTCCTGATATCATGAAAAAATTGGCCTATCCCCTGTTAATCTTTTCTGTTCTGTTGCTTCTTGCTGTTTTTATACCAGGACTTGGATTGAAGATAAACGGAGCAAGAAGATGGTTGAGATTATGGCCATCTACATTTCAACCAAGTGAGTTTGCAAAGTTCGCAATGGTAGTGTTTCTTGCCAGGTATCTCTCTGAAACAGAGGAACTACGTGGAAGGTTTAAAACCTTTGTCATTCCCATCGGTGTTATGTTTTTGATACAGGGAATCCTTCTCCTGCAACCTGACTTTGGTGGGGCCTTCACAATGGGTGTCATTACAATTGCGATCCTGTATATATCCGGAGTTCCTCTGAAATACCTTGGCTCTCTCTTTGTTCTTGTTATTCCGGCACTTGTGGCACTCTTAATGGAACCCTACAGACTTAAGAGGGTAATGGTTTTTCTTGATCCCTGGAATGACCCCTATGGTAGCGGATTCCAGTTAGTTCAATCCTTTGTCGCCCTTGGAAGCGGCGGTATTTTCGGGGTTGGGCTCGGTGCCGGGAGACAGAAACTGAGCTTTCTGCCTGAAATCAATACGGATTTTATATTTTCCCTGATAGGAGAGGAGCTTGGCTTTGTAGGTGCCCTGGTTGTAATTGTCCTGTTTATCATCTTTTTCCTTCGGGGAAGTATTATATCCAGAAGGGCCTGTAGTAGATTTTCATTCTATCTTTCAACAGGACTCGTCCTGATGGTGACCATTCAGGCGGTTATAAACATTGCTGTAGTGACAGGTCTCGTGCCCACGAAGGGACTTCCCCTGCCCTATATCAGTTACGGTGGTTCAGCTCTGCTTGTGAATTACATGGTTGCAGGTGTGTTACTCAGGCTTTCAAAGGCAGAGCCGGAAATGATAAATATTGTCACCAGAGAAGGTCTTGTGAGAAAAAGGGCCAGGTTAAAGGCAAAGATGCTCAAAAGGAGAATGCCATGAGAGTGGTTATTGCCGGTGGTGGTACAGGAGGACATCTGTATCCAGGGCTTGCCCTTGC
>JAADHP010000024.1 GCA_013151785.1 Nitrospirota bacterium
CCTTTTTAAGCATCTATCAGGCAGGCAGGCATTTCGATGGACTTATAGTAGAGGATTACTATCCAAAGGCAGAAAGGTATTTTAAGGATATAAAGAGAGAAAACAGGCTGGGACTCAGGATTGACTCATCGAATCTATTTAATATTGGCAGGAATAAATATGTTATCAATCTACAAACCAGCAGTGGCAAATTGAAGGGCGCAGAGATATATCTGACAGTGAGAAAGGTATCTGAAAGGTCAGGTAGTCGTTTTATATTGAGTGAGGTTCGTGCAGGTTACTATGAAACTATCTTTAATATTCCACAGAGGGGGTATTACCTCTTTGTACTTACCATAAAACATCCAGAGATCAGTACAGAGAGGAGATGGTTTCAGATGGTGGAGTGAGTTGCCCTTCTCTGGTTTTCCTGTCATGAAAGTATCTGCTGTCTTTATTATAACATTCATGCTCACCTCGGGATGCGGTATGAAATCCCCTGTGCCAGACTGTGACCTCTCAAGGGGGCCCTGTGTGAAGGACATCAGCGGATACAGGATAGTCTTTTATACTGAACCAGCACCACCTGCGACTTTGAAGGATACAGTCTTCAGGCTGGAGATAACACCACCCGTGGAAGCTGACATGGTGGTTCTGGAGCTTTCCATGCCAGGGATGTATATGGGAGAGAACCGGATAATATTGAAAAGATCAGGGAAGAGAAGGTCTGCTTTATACAAAGCTGAAGGTATCATTGTTCGCTGTCCCAGTGGAGCAACCCTCTGGCAAGCAGATTTCAGGATACCTGATACAGGAGAGGTGAGTTTCAGGTTTCATGTTGTCTACTGAGAGTATCTATATAGCCTATTTTCTTACAGGACTGCTGGGCGGGTTCGGCCATTGTGCAGGCATGTGTGGTCCTGTTGTTTTTGGATACACAGGCGTGTTTGGTGGACAGAGGCAGACTGTCCACAGTGGGATAAAGTCATTTTTGAAACCACTGATGATACATATCTATTATAACATTGGCAGGACCACAACATATATGTTTCTGGGAGGTCTTGTATCAGCAGGGGTATCCGTCCTGGGTATACTCAGGATCCAGGGGTTACAGCAGATGCTTATGGTAATTACAGGTTCTCTGATGGTACTGGCAGGACTTCTCACTGGCGGATTCATAAAGACAGGGTCATCATTGCTGAGGCCTGTTACAGATAGATTGATCAGATTCCTTGCGAGGCTGAGGATGGAGGGGAGAGATTCAATGCTGCTGCCCTTTGGTATCATAATGGGCTTTCTGCCCTGCGGGCTTTTATACACGGCACTTATAGGTGTTTCAGGGATTGCGGTGGAAGAGAAAGACTCTGCCATGGCAATACTGAGGGGTATCAGCCTTATGGGGATATTCGGCCTTGCTACATCGGTTTCACTGATACTGACAGGGCTTGTCTCAAGGACACTCTTCATGGAATCAAGAAGATGGCTTTACAGGGCTGCAGCCATTATAATGATAGTACTGGGGATAATCTTAATATGGAGAGCCACTTGAGAAAGAGATGCAGCCATTGCCTTATTGAGATAAATGCTGAGCCGCCTGTGACAGATGAGGAGGGAAACCCCTTCTGCTGTCAGGGATGCCTCGGTGTGTACAGGATACTCAGGAGTGAGGGGCTTGAGGAATTCTACAAAAGGCGTAGTGACTGGCATCCAGGCACACCTGAGTTTGTCTCTGTAGAAGCAGGTAGATTTGAACGCCTTGTGAGAAGAGAAAACGCCCACTCTGTACTTGAGCTGACCCTGTCCGGAATAAGATGTGCATCCTGTATATGGCTTATTGAGAGGTACCTTGGAAGGGCGGATGGCATAATCGAGGTTCGTGTAAACTATGCAACCCATGTTGCAAGGATTGTCTTTGACCATGCCAAGATCACCGTAGGAGAGATACTTCAACGTATCTCACGGCTTGGGTATGTACCAAGGCCCGAACTGAAAGGAACCTCCTCAGGGCTTCTAAAAGAGGAGGCCAGAGGCCTTCTGATAAGATTTGGCACTGGTGCATTTTTCAGCATGCAGATAATGCTTCTGAGTGTTGCCCTCTATGCCGGCTACTTTCAGGATATAACACAATATTACAGAAGGGCATTCCAGTTAATAAGCTGGGCACTTGCAACTCCTGTGATTCTTTATGCAGGATACCCCTTTATAAAAGGCACCATTACAGGTATTAAGAGAGGTTTTCTTAACATGGATACCCTTGTCACCCTTGGTGCGGTGAGTGCATATCTCTTCAGCATAGTTATGATATTCAGAGGGGGCGAGGTATATTTTGATTCTGCTGCAATGATAATAACCATAATACTCCTTGGAAGGTATATAGAGACCGTTTCAAAGACAAGGGCCTCAAGGGTTGTGTCAATGCTTACAGAGCTTGTTCCCGAGTCTGTACGGGTTGTAACATCCGGTGGCACAAAAAAGACCTTGATTGATCACCTAAGAAAAGGTGATCATGTGGAGATACTCCCAGGAGAGCGAATACCTGTAGATGGTGTTGTTATAGAGGGTGAGACAGAGGTGGAGGAATCCATGCTTACAGGTGAGGCAAGACCTGTAAAGAAACAGAAGGGAGATGATGTGTATGCTGCTACAATAAATCTTTCCAGCCCCATAAGGGTGGAGGTAAGGGCAACAGGTGAGGAGACGCTACTGAATACTATCATCAGGACTGTACAGGAGGCACAGACAAGAAAGGCCCCTGTGCAGAAGATTGCTGACAGGGTGTCCAGATATTTTGTCCTTTTAGTTACTATGTTTGCATCAATAACATTCATATACTGGTACCAGAGGGCATCCATTGATGTGGCATTGATTAACACTGTGTCTGTGCTGGTGGTTGCATGTCCATGTGCACTGGGGATTGCAACCCCTCTTGCTATACTTATAGGTTCTCAGGTGGCCTCAACAAGAGGGATAGTTATAAAGGGCGGTGACGTTATTGAAAGGCTCTCCAGAGCCACCCATATCCTGCTTGACAAGACAGGAACGCTCACCAGTGGACGTTTCTCTCTGGAAGAGACCATCTTTTTCGGCAACAGAGACACTGCACTCATGATCGCCAGGGGTATGGAGTCTCTTTCCAGCCATCCAGTGGCCAGGACACTGTCTTCTGGTGACAGTGCCCATGATGTGGATATAAAGGAGCACAGAACGATCCCTGGAAGGGGTATATATGCAGTTGTTAATGGCAGACAGTGTTACCTGGGAAATCTTGACATGCTAAAGGAGACTGTGATGGAGATACCGGAAGGAATTATCAGTCTTCATAATGACATGACAGAAAGGGGGAGGTGTCTGGTTTTCCTTGTGGTTGATGGCAAAATAGAGGCTGTATTTATTCTGAGCGATGCACTCAGGGAGCATGCAGAAAGACTTATAAGGGAATTAAAGCTGATCGGGATTGTGCCCTGGATTGTAAGTGGTGACACAGAGGATGTTGTCAGAGAGGTGGCCAGGAAGGTGGGTGTTGATAGATGGTACAGTTCTGTTCAGCCTCCGGAGAAATCAAAGATTGTACGGGAGTTAAAGGCCCAGGGATACAGTGTGGTCATGGTAGGAGATGGAATAAATGATGCACCTGCCCTGATAGAGGCTGATACAGGTATCAGCGTGGGTCGTGCAACTGATATAGCACTTGAATCAGCAGATGTGGTGATTATAAGGCCTGAACTTCTGTTGATAAAGGATATCCACATACTTTCAAAGAGGGTGATGAGGACAATAAAACAGAATCTCTTCTGGGCCTTTTCATATAATATAATAACCATACCCCTTGCAATGGCAGGCAGGATTCATCCCATTGTATCAGCGATACTCATGGTAACAAGCTCCCTTGTGGTAGTGGGAAGTTCATTGAGACTTATGAAATTTAAAAGGTCATGATATGATCTGGACTGTATTTTTACTGATCTTTGTGGTCTTTGTCCTTGGACTGGCCGGATATTTTATCTATATCTGGGCTGTAAAGAGTGGACAGTATGATGATCCAGAGGGCCCAAAATACAGAATGCTTGATGATGAAGATGAATAAAAGGGTCTGAATACTTTCAGACCCTTTTATTATGTCCAGTTTATTTATGCACAGTAGATTCAGCTTCTTTGACCTCTGGTTTGGCCCTGACAGCCTCAGTAAGGGCATCCACTGCATAGGCAAGAAGGGTTC
>JAADHP010000215.1:0-4171 GCA_013151785.1 Nitrospirota bacterium
TTAGGACCGATAGCTTTATTAAAAAATTTAACTCAGGGAGTTTGGGTGATGACGAAGAACTCTTCCTGTGGTATGCACACTATCTTGCAGTTGAAGAGTGGAAGAAAAAACTAAAGGAGTTAAAAAAATTTCTAAATGAAACCAAAGATTGATATTCTATTTCAAGAAAGCCCTCTTGTTGTGACATTTAAAACAGAATTCAACAGTTTATCATCAAGTATTTCTTATCTAAGGGGAGAAGCTTTATTTATTGACATGAGTAAGTTATTTTTTTTTGAATTGTGGAAGAATAAAATTAAAGAAAAGTATCGTTACCATTATCAAGATGAAAAAAAGGCTCTGATATTCAGGTATGATAATGCTCCACATTTCAAAAATCTGAAAACATTTCCTCACCATAAACATCTTAGGCTTGAGGTGACTGCCTCAAATATTGTAACTCTTCATGATGTCTTAAAAGAGATAGAAGAAATGATTCTTAATAAATTAGCGAGGTAGACTGTGCCCAAAAGAGAGGATATCAGTAAGATACTGCTAATTGGTTCAGGTCCCATAGTAATAGGCCAGGCCTGTGAATTTGACTACTCAGGTACCCAGGCATGCAAGGCCCTCAGGGAGCTTGGTTACAGGGTAATTCTTGTAAACTCGAACCCTGCAACCATTATGACAGACCCTGAGATGGCTGATGTAACATATATCGAGCCCCTGACTGTAGAGGTGCTCGAAATGATAATCAAAAGGGAAAGACCTGATGCCCTTCTACCCACCATGGGCGGACAGACTGCACTTAATCTGGCCGTAGAGCTTGCTGAATCAGGTGTGCTTGAACAGTATGGTGTTGAATTAATTGGAGCAAAAATCCATGCTATCAAAAAGGCTGAAGACAGAGAACTCTTCAAGAAGGCAATGAGGCGTATTGGCCTGGAGGTTCCTCGTTCAGCTGCGGTAACCTCAATGAAGGAGGGGCTTGAAGTAATTGAATATGTAAGGTTTCCAGCTATACTGAGACCTGCCTTTACCCTTGGTGGCACCGGTGGAGCTGTTGCATACAATATGGAGGAATACAGGACTCTCCTTGAAAAGGCATTGAAACTGAGCCCTGTCAGTCAGGTGCTTGTAGAGGAATCGGTGCTCGGGTGGAAGGAGTATGAACTTGAGGTGATGCGTGATGGTAAGGATAATGTAGTAATTATATGTTCCATCGAGAACCTTGATCCCATGGGGATACATACAGGTGATAGTATTACAGTAGCACCTGCTCAGACCCTGACAGACAGGGAATATCAACGCATGAGAGATGCTGCAATAGCAATAATCAGGGAGATAGGTGTTGACACAGGTGGTAGCAACATCCAGTTTGCCCTTAATCCTGAAAATGGCAGAATGGTGGTAATAGAGATGAATCCCAGGGTTTCCAGATCATCAGCACTTGCCTCCAAGGCCACGGGATTCCCTATTGCAAAGATCGCTGCCAAACTGGCAGTAGGTCTTACACTTGATGAGATACCAAACGACATTACCCGTGAAACCCCTGCCAGTTTCGAACCCACCATCGACTATGTGGTAACCAAGATACCAAGGTTTGCCTTTGAAAAATTCCCTGAAGCAGATCCCACCCTCACCACACAGATGAAATCCGTGGGAGAGGTTATGTCCATAGGCAGAACCTTCAAGGAATCACTGCAAAAGGCTATCAGAAGCCTTGAGATAGATAGTTATGGATTTGATGAAAAAGATGCAGAGCCTGACCTTATAAGGTCTAAACTGAAGACTCCGAACAGTGAGCGGCTGTGGTACATCGCACAGGCCATCAGAACAGGTATGAGCATGGATGAGATACATGAACTCACATGGATAGACCCATGGTTTTTAAACAATATAAGGGAGATTGTGGAATTCGAATATACTATTAAAAAGGATTTATTCTCTGACTCGTGGAATATGAACCTTCTAAGAAAGGCAAAAGCCTGGGGCTTTTCAGACAAAAGGATTGCTGAACTTACAGGGGTGACAGAAAAAGAGGTCAGAGAGACAAGAAAAAGCGCCGGGATGAGGGCAGTATACAAGATGGTTGATACATGTGCAGCCGAGTTTGAGGCATATACCCCCTACATGTATTCAACCTATGAACAACCACTATATACAATCAGAAGTAAGAGGTCAGGGATAAAGAGGCAGGATACTGCAGAATGCGAAGCAAACCCGTCAACACGTAAGAAGATAATGATCCTTGGAAGCGGACCCAACCGTATTGGTCAGGGTATTGAGTTTGACTACTGCTGTGTTCATGCCGTGTTTGCCCTGAAGGAACTTGGTTACGAAACCATTATGGTAAACTGCAATCCTGAGACTGTCAGTACTGATTATGACACTGCCGACAGGCTCTACTTTGAACCTCTCACGCTTGAGGATGTATTGAATATCATAGAGGTAGAAAGGCCTGAAGGTATCATAGTCCAGTTTGGTGGACAGACACCCCTGAAACTCGCTGTCCCTCTTGAGAAGGAAGGTGTAAGGATCCTTGGCACTCCGCCTGATGCCATAGACAGGGCAGAGGACAGAAAGAGATTCAAGGAACTACTCCACAAACTTGGCTTGAAACAGCCTGAAAGCGGCACTGCCATGAGCGAGGAAGAGGCGCTCAGGGTCGCATCTGAGATCAGCTACCCGGTAATGGTAAGGCCATCCTATGTACTTGGTGGAAGGGCAATGGAGATAGTCTATGATGAAGACTCTCTCAGAGAATATATGAGCCGTGCTGTAAAGGCATCACCAGAGCACCCTGTGCTTATTGACAAATATCTTGTTGATGCTACAGAGGTGGATGTGGATGCAGTTTCTGATGGTGAAACCGTAATTGTTGGGGGCGTCATGGAACACATTGAAGAGGCAGGCATACACTCAGGGGATTCTGCCTGTTCAATTCCACCCCACTCACTTCCTGATAAGGTGGTGGAGGAGATAAAGAGACAGACAAGGGCACTTGCCAGAGAACTCGGGGTGGTGGGACTTATGAATGTGCAATTTGCAGTTAAAAGTCAGAAGTCAGGAGTCGGGAGTCAGGAGTTGAAGGATTGCGAGGTTTATATCCTTGAAGTTAATCCCAGAGCATCAAGAACCATCCCCTATGTAAGCAAGGCAACAGGGATCCCTCTTGCAAAGGTAGCTGCAAAGGTGATGGCTGGCATGAACCTCAAAGACCTTGGCCTCACCTCTGATCCTTTGGTCAGGCATGTTGCAGTAAAGGAGGCAGTATTCCCCTTTGACCGATTTCCTGGTGTGGATACTATACTTGGCCCTGAGATGAAATCCACAGGTGAGGTGATGGGAATTGACATGGATTTTGGCCTTGCCTATGCAAAGGCAGAGGCATCAGCAAAAAACCAGATACCACATAACGGAAAGGTATTCATAAGTGTCCGTGATGAAGACAAATACCATGTACCAGAGATTGCCCGTGCCTTTATAGAACATGGCCTTGGTGTGGTAGCCACCAGAGGTACAGCCGCCTATCTTAAGAAAAGAGGCATAGAAGTGGAAGTTACAAATAAACTGAAAGAAGGGAGACCCAATGTGGTGGATCTCATCAAAAACCAGGAAATCAGCTTTATAATAAATACCATTGAGTCAGCCCGAGCACGGAAGGATTCATTCTATATCCGCCACAGCGCACTGCAGTACAGGGTGCCCTACACTACCACAATCTCAGGAGCCAGGGCTGTTGCAAGGGCACTAAGGGGATTAAAGGAAAAAGCCATGACAATACGTTCTCTTCAGGAATATCATTCTGAAAATTGATTGGGGAGAATACTTTGTTCCTGAAGATAAGAGAGAGAATCCTCAAAACCATTCTGCAGAATCCTCCCGAGGGAGATCTAACAGAATTTGAACCAGAAGACAAGTACAAGATAAGCTGTATTTTTGTTTTCTACAAGAGAATTCATTTATTAGAATGTATTCTCTTCTGTTTATCTGAACAGGACTTTGACAGATATGATTTTGAAATAATAATTGTCGAAGACAGAGGTGGAACTGAAGATGGTAAAACAATCAAAGACAGATTTCCTTCATTGAATATACGATATTTTAATCCTTCAAATAAGTGGGGTGTCATGGGGTATATGAGAAATTTCGGACTCTCCAGGGCAAGAGGAGAGATTGTGTTATTTCT
>JAADHP010000215.1:4232-5510 GCA_013151785.1 Nitrospirota bacterium
AAAAATCTCATGGGTGTGATCCCCAGGGGGAATGCCTCGTTCTGTCTTTTGAAAGGCAAATACTCTTATCATGACAGATATTTCTTTACCAACAGATGCATGGCCTACAGAAGAAAGTGCATTTTAGAGCTTAAAGGGTTTGACAACAACTTCATCGGACAGGAAGATGTGGAATTTGCCATAAGGTTTCTTGCAAAGGGGTATAAATTTATAACAACCAGTGAAATCCAGTACTACCACCCTCCTTTGATAGTTGACAATCTCAACAAGGCAGCTGCAGTGGGATACTCATTTAGTAAGTCCAAATACAATATATGGTTTAAATTACTATTAGGAATAAATGGAGCAAGATGGTTACCGAGAATTCTGTTTCCAACGAAAAAAAACCTATATATGGCAAGATTCTCAAGGGGTTTCATATTGGGTTTTGCTAAAGGGATGCTTGGTGCTAAGCCGCCACTGTATACCTGATCAGTATTCCCTGGCCAGTATGTTGAATAACTCTAACGCCCTCTTTACTACCTGGTCCATGTTGTAGTAGCGATACTCAGCAAGCCTTCCAAGGAAATACACGGATTTCAGGACTGACGCCTCTTCCTGATATCTTTGATAAATCTCCGTGCCCTCGGCTGTAGGCATTGGATAATAGGGTTCGCCTTCTGAGCGAGGATACTCTCTGATAATCGTTGTTTTCGGGTGTTGCTGCAGGGTCATATGCTTGAACTCGGTTATCCTTGTAAAATCATAATCATTGGGATAGTTAACTACTGCCACCTCCTGGAAGAACTCTCTGTTAAGGGTTTCAAACTCAAAGTGCAGGCTCCTGTAAGGCAGTCTGCCGTATTTATAGTCAAAGAAATAATCAATAGGGCCGGTATAAATAAGCCGATCAAACCGAACATCTCCTATGATACTCTTGTAATCGGTACTTAGCAAAACAGTGATATTATCGTGGTTCAGGAGTTTCTCAAAGAGTTTTGTATAGCCCTCTGTGGGAAGTCCCTGATACTTATCCGAGAAGTATCGGTCATCGGTATTAAATCTTACGGGAATTCTTCTGGTTACCTCTGGCGAGAGTTCTTCGGGATAGACTCCCCATTGTTTGTATGTATAATTTTTGAAGAACTTCTCATAGAAGTATTCTCCAACCTGGGAGAGCACAACATCCCGTGAGTTCCTGACCTCCGGGAGTTTTACCTTTACAGACTCCAGATACCTTGCAAGCTCATCCTCGGTAAAATTCCTGTTTAAGAGTGTGTTAACAGTGGTCAGGTTAAT
>JAADHP010000137.1 GCA_013151785.1 Nitrospirota bacterium
CTGCCCATTGGCATGTCAGATGGTCTCAGTGCAGATGACCCAGCAGTGGCTGAAAGACTCCAGATAAGTTATGCATGTTAATAACAGGTTTATGTAATCCCATTTGGAGATAGAGGTTTATGAAAAAGGTTGTATTAAGAGGAAACAGAGACGGTTACAGAGTCCCTTCAAGGATCTTTGAGGAGGAGATTCAGGAGGCAGTTCGTCAGGGTGCCAGAGAGCTCCATATCATAGCAGATGGTCAGCATGGCATTGGCGGGAGGATCTGGCCAAGAGGTGAAAAGATAAGGATCATTGTTGAGGGTCCAGTGGGTCAGAGGCTTGGCAGCATGGGAATGTTTGGAACAGAGATTATCGTGAAGGGCAGTGTCTCTGATGATGTGGGCTGGCTCAACTGTGGTGCTAATATAACAGTGCTCGGAGACGTAACCAATGGTGCCCATAATGCTGCTGCCCAGGGAATACTCTATGTGCAGGGTAGTGGTGGTGCCCGTTGTGATACAATGACAAAACACAATCCAAAGTTTGATCCTCCCCAGTCATGGTATTTCAGGGATGTGGGAGACACCTTTGCCGAGTTTAAGGCTGGAGGTATAGCTGTTGTCTGTGGTGTGAATCCAAGGAATCCAAAAAACATCCTTGGTTATCGTCCCTGTGTAGGTATGGTGGGTGGTGTTATATACTTCCGTGGTGAAATAGAGGGATATAGTGAAACAGATGTAAAGCTTCTTGAACTGACTGATCAGGACTGGCAGTGGCTTGTGGAGAATATGAAGACCTATCTTGAGGCCATTGACAGGATGCAATACTATGATGAGCTTACTGCTGACCGCAAGGCATGGCGCAAATTGCTTCCCTATACTGCACAGGAAAGGGCAAAGAGAAAACCCTTTAAGATGAGTATTACAGAGTTCAGAAGTAACATCTGGGAGGCTGGAGTCGGTGAGGGAGGTATCTTTGCTGAATATATTACCCATCCAAGAACTATACTTCCCTATGTCACAACCGGTGAAGACAGAAGATACCGTCCTGTCTGGAACAATTACAAATACTCTCCTCCCTGCGAGTATGCCTGTCCGTCAGGCATACCTACATACAAAAGGACTCAATTAATAAGGGCAGGAAAACTCCATGAGGCTATTGAGCTTGTCCTGCAGTACTCTCCTTTGCCAGCATCTGTGTGTGGAGAGGTGTGTCCCAATCTCTGTATGCAGGCATGTACCCGTGGACAGGTGGATGAGCCAGTGAATATAAAGGCACTCGGGAAGGCTGCCCTTGAGGTGAAGGCCCCCCAGGTTAAAGAAAAGACAGGCAAGAAGGTTGCTGTTATAGGTGGTGGTCCTGCAGGCCTTTCAGTAGCATGGCAGCTTGGTCTCAGAGGACACACAGTAGACCTCTACGAGGCAGAGAATAAGCTTGGTGGAAAACTGGAGTTCTGTATACCCCGTGACAGATTGCCTCAGGAGGTTCTCAAAAAGGAGATCAGCAGGTTTGAAGAGATTGGTGTTAACATCCATCTGGGCAAGAGGATAGATAAGGATAGTTTTCAGGAGATTTATGACAGCCATGATATAGTTGTTGTTGCCTGTGGTGCCCAGAGGCCAAGAAGACTGAATGTGCCTGGTTCAGAGGATATGGTGACTGCCTATGATTTTCTCAAGGGAATTAATCTTGGTCAGAGCCCTGACCTGAAAGATAAAAAAGTGGTTATAATTGGTGCTGGAAATGTGGGCATGGATGTGGCAGCACAGGCATACCACTGTGGTGCAAAAGAGGTGATAGCAGTGGATATTCAAAAGCCTGCTGCCTTTGGAAAGGAACTGGAGATAGCCCAATCACTGGGTACAAAGGTTATATGGCCTAAATTTACAGAGAGATACAGTAAAGAGGAAGGAAAGATATACTTTACTGATGGAACAAGTCTTGAAGCTGATATGGTTGTGGTGGCTATTGGAGATATTCCTGTTACTGACTTCCTGCCCCCTACTGTACATACTGACAAGAACGGATGGATCGAGGCAGATGAGGTAGGCCATACCTCAGACCCGAAGGTCTATGCTGTTGGCGATGCTACCAGATTGGGGCTTATTACCCATGCAATTGGCCATGGAAGAAAGGCAGCCGAGGCAATACATGCCCTCCTTTCAGGCAGATCCTATTACAGGCCACAGCCCAGGATGATGGTACCCTATGAAAAGATCAAGACAGCCTATTATGATGTCTGCAAGGGTGAACCTTTCAAAATAGAGACCGAGGCAAACCGCTGCATGTCCTGTGGTTTCTGCAGGGATTGTCATATGTGTGAGGTGACCTGTTACTATGGTGCCATCAGCAGGACTGAATACGAGGATGGTTCGTATGCCTATGTGGTAGATGAGAACCTGTGTATTGGTTGTGGCTTCTGTGCAGGAGTATGCCCCTGTGGGGTGTGGGAGATGGAAGAAAACATATAATCCCTGTAGAGCGATTGACTTTTTAGTCAGAACTTTACAGGCATACAGGTATTGCCTTCTCAGTCATTCTCGCATGCCATCCAAGGCATGCTCCGAGGAGAAAATCAGGTTCACCCTCCTGCTGGTGAACCTGATTTGATTTTCTGAAGCCCTTCAAAGGCAATACCTGTATGCCTTTGCTTTTGTGTATGACTTTTTTTATCGCTGGATTTAGGCCTAATTATGGATATTGAAAAATACTAAACCTTCTCTGCTATTGTCTTTACAAGTTTTTCAGATTTTTCCCAGCCAAGACAGGGATCTGTAATGGATTTGCCAAAGATACCTTCTGTGGGCTTTTGAGCACCATCCTCAAGATAGCTCTCTATCATAAGCCCCTTTACAAGGCTTTTGATGGTTTCAGAGTACCGTCTGCTTTCAAGCACCTCCCGTGCTATCCTTGGCTGTTCAAGGTAGTTTTTGTTTGAGTTTGCATGGTTTGTGTCAACAATGATTACAGGGTTTTTAAAGCCTTTTCCAAGATACATATCAGATAGCCGAATAAGGTCCTCGTAGTGATAGTTTGGAATGTTCTGGCCGTATTGATTTACAGCACCCCTTAAGATGCAATGGGCATAGGGATTTCCCGTGGTTCTCACCTCCCACCCATTGTAATTGAATACATGTGGTGCCTGTGCAGCCTGTACAGAGTTAAGCATGACGGTGAGATCTCCGCTTGTGGGGTTTTTCATGCCCGTAGGGACATCAAGGCCACTAACGGTGAGCCTGTGCTGCTGGTTTTCCACTGACCTTGCACCTACAGCCACATAGCTGAGAATATCCTCAAGATAAGGGTAGTTTCCCGGGTATAGCATCTCATCTGCGGCTGTGAGGTGGGACTCGCTGAATGCCCGGATATGCATCCTTCTGATGGCATAAATGCCTTCCACAATGTTGGGTTCCTTAAGAGGGTCAGGTTGATGTGCCATGCCTTTGTAGCCTATTCCAGTGGTCCTTGGCTTGTTTGTATATATACGTGGAATAAGAATCAGCCTGTCCTTGACCTCTTCCTGAAGCCTTGCAAGCCTTTGTACATATTCACAGACAGCATCTTCGTCATGGGCAGAACAGGGGCCTATGATGAGAAGAAATTTATCCGAGTTTCCCTCTAAAACAGATTTTATCTCCTCATCCCTTTTTTGCTTTAATTCCTTGAGGTTATTATTCAAGGGAGTTTCAGATAAAACCTCTTCTGATAATGGGATCCTTCTTATGTATTCAAAGGCCATGAAATATTTTAAACAGAAAGTCATGGTGAAAGCAAATAGAAGTGAGAAGGAAGCATGTTTATAAACTTTTATCTAAAAGGATTAAAGAAAATGTTGATTTCTCACGATAAGACTTTAGTATAGAAGTACATTGGTTGTCATATATATTCACAAAACAGGTATACTATGCAGACATGAATAACGGAACCATTATAAATGAAAGTCTTGAGGTGATCAACCTGAGAGAGAAGTTACGACTTTTTTCTGTTGAAAACAGACAGATTGATTCCCCCTACAGGATTAAGACAGAGGTTCTGAATGAATTCAGAAATCGTTCAAGGGCAATCAATCTGATGACCACTGATAAGCAAATGCTGGTCAGTAAGGTCATCCATTTTGATGAAAAGTTCTTGTATGTCAGAATACCCATGGGATTCAGGATAGAACCTGGAGAAAGGGTGATTGTCAGATTCCCTGCCGATGATAATAACTATATACTACAAACAAGAGTTCATCAGTTGAAGACGCCTATCCTCTGTCTCAGATTCCTTGATCCCCGTAAGGACAGGCGTTACCAGGCTCCTGAGAACCATCAGATCATTTATTCAATTGTGGGGGATGATGAGCCCATCCTCTTTGATAAGCGGCTCTATGTGCTGAGGAAGACAATCATAGAGGATGATTACAGCATATCACTGGAGGAATTGATAGGCAGGTTTGATGGTTTCAATGAAAAGGGTGAGATGGTTTTCAGGGATCTCAAGAGATATATATCTACGGAATCAATGGAAGGTGAGCTTATAAATATCTCCCGTGGTGGTGCCATGATTGCCGTGTATGAAGAAGGAGTAAAAAAACAGTCGCTCATCTTTATGGAGAGTACAATCGAGGTTCCTGATAACAAGGATATGCTTTGTAGATGGAGATTGTTCGGTTATGTGTGCAATGAAAATCCAGACAGCACAATCTGCATAAGGTTTCTGAAGCGGATAGATACTCCATCCTTTGAAGATATTTTAAAGCACTGGGCAGAAGAGCAGATGTGATCACCTTATATATGCCTCAGTAACGTACCTTCTCATCATCCGGTGTGAATTGAAATAATAGGCAATCATTCCTATTGCATTTTTCATCATCTTTATCCAGGCATCTCTTTTATCATAAAAGGTTGGGATTACAGAGGACTCCAGTTTATTATACAGGTCGTCTGCATCCTTTAGCGGATCAGATGGTTCATGGGGTGGTCCCCCTATTGACCAGCCTGTATAACCTTCTATATGACCTTCAATCCACCAGCCATCAAGGACGCTGAAATTTATAACCCCGTTGTGGGCTGCCTTCATACCGCTTGTGCCGGATGCCTCATAGGGCCTCTGTGGTGTGTTGAGCCAGAGATCAACCCCGGCGATTATCTTTAGTGCAAGATCCATGTTGTAATTCTTTAAATAGACCAGCTTAATCCTATCACCAAGTTGATTCTTTATCTGGAAGATCCTTTTTATCAACTCCTTTCCCTGGTGGTCTCTTGGATGTGCCTTGCCAGCATATATCAACTGTATCCTGCCCTCTCCGATCCTCAGAAGACGTTCTATGTCCGTAAATATCAGATCAGCCCTTTTGTAGGAAGTTGCCCTGCGGGCAAATCCTATGGTCAGCACATCATAGGACATGTTAGCACCTGTTGTCTCGTTAACATAATCAATCAGTTCTTTTTTTACATCCATATGGGTTTGCCAGATCTCTTCAGAGGGTATCCTGCCAACCCTGACAAATATCTCGGGTTCATTCGCCCATCCGGGAAGATATTTATCATAAAGTGCCTTGAACCTGTCATGCGTCCAGGTATAGGAATGGACACCATTGGTAATGGCATGTATCACATAGCCAGGAAACATATCCTGGGAGACCTCTTTGTGGCGTTTGGCCACTCCGTTTATAAAATCACTCAGGTTCAGGCCAAGGAGGGTCATATTCAGATTATCCTGACCTCCAAATGTCTTGATTACATCAAGAGGAATAACCTCGCACATTATGTTTTTTACAAGGTCATAGGAAAACTTGTCATGTCCTGCTTCCACAGGTGTATGAGTGGTGAATACACATAATCTTCTGACACTTTCTGCATCCCATACAAGACGTTCATCCCATACCTCTTCAATATCGCGTTTGTATCTTTTAAGAAGTTCAAGGGTCAGCAGACTGGAATGTCCTTCATTCATATGGTATTTCTTTATCTCAAAGCCTATCTCATCAAGCATCCTTACCCCGCCGATGCCAAGGACTATCTCCTGTTTCAAACGATATGCATGGTCTCCTCCATAGAGGTAATGTGTGATTCCCCTGTCCTGTTCATGGTTTTCTTCCAGGTCTGTATCAAGGTAAATGATGGGTACCCGTCCTCCCGTAACACTCTCAACAACATAGAGCCATGCTCCTATCTTCACCTCTCTCTCTTCAATAAATACATTCACTCTATAGGGAAGAGGGGTCATCAGGGTATAAGGATCCCATTCGTCCGGGATCTCTATTTGATTGCCTTCATCATCTATTTCCTGCTTGAAATATCCCTTTTTTGTTAGTAATGTTACTGCTACCATGGGGATATTCAGATCAGCTGCTGATTTGATGGTATCACCTGCAAGTACACCAAGGCCTCCGCTGTAAGTGGGAACCTCGCTTTTAAGCCCTATTTCCATTGAAAAGTAGGCTATCTTGGGCTCTTTTAAGAACTCTTTTATGATTTCCATCATGAATCCTCCCTGTTTATAAACAAAAAGGTAACAAGTTGCAAGCAACACGGAAAATGTTAATTATCCCCTCTATTACGTAAAGGACAGATTATATTATAACCTACCGGATAAAAAAGAATCTTTTAAAATCCTTAAAATAGTGATTGACTATCCAGTCAACTTTATAGGCATACAGGTATTGCCTTCTCAGTCATTCTCGCATGCCGTCCAAGGCATGCTCCGAGGAGAAAATCAGGTTCACCCTCCTGGTGAACCTCTTTGATT
>JAADHP010000208.1 GCA_013151785.1 Nitrospirota bacterium
GAGATAGTCGAACTGGACAGAGAGATACACAGCCTGCAGGAGACAATAGAAAGAGAACGACAGGCCTTCAGGTATCCCTTTGAGGAGTTTACAAGGATGGAGACCGTATTTTCCAGGCTCTCTGATTCTGAAAAACATATTCTTCACCGTTATCAACTGGAGAAGGCAGAGATGGAAGAGTCCATTAACAGGCTTGAAAGGATCAAGACCCTGCGGTTGAATAAACGATACTCTTTGTTAGCCACGGTACTGTCCCTTGTCATCTCAATCTCAGGTTATCTTGTCCATCCCCTTCTCTACACGGTATCACTAATAAGCATTGTATCGCTATTGTTTTATCTTAAAAACAAAAAGGCCCTCGAGCTTATTGACAGAGATAACATTCCTGACAGACACACTATAAAAGAGATTGAATCAACCATTGAGGATCTGAAAAGAAGATCCCTCTTTCTTGATGAAACACTGAAGGCCCTTCAGGAAAGGATAGGCTACACAATAGATGATTATCAGAGGTTTACAGAATGGTCTAATGAGTATTACGAGATCAAGGCAGGGGAAGAGAAGCTTGATTCAAAAATAAAGCAGAGGAAGAGACTACTTGATAATGCCCATAGGATAATCAACCATGAAGCAGACCTTCCTGAAATAAAGGCATTTGCAGACAAGATAAAAGAGGCCTCCATGCTAAAAGAAAGGATTTCAAGTATAAAAGATGGGCTCGCCATACTTGAGGAACAACTACGGTATGAGGAAGAGGAGTACCTTGGCAGGGAAAGGGAGATAAGAGAGCATGCAGAGTATATCTTCAATATGATTACACAGAGAGACGGTGCTGAAATGAACTGGCAGGAGCTTAGCATCCAGGAACTATCAGAATCTCTTCTGTCAATGCTTTCAAGAACACAAACTGCGCTGAAGATAATGAAGGAGATGGAAGATATAAAGGTTCTGTCTGAAGAGGAAAGGGCATCACTTTGTAATAACATAGAAATAAAGGAAGACGGTCTGTACAAAAAAATAAAAGAAGAGCTAAAGGAACCCTCATACTATGAAAACCAGATAGCAGGACTTCAGGAAAGGGCAAAAAACCTCCATGAACATCAATCAAGACTGTTAATGAAAAGGGCTGACATAATTCAGCTAAAAAGAAGATTATTTGAAATAGAAGATGAGCTTGAATATCTGGATATCCATAAAAGACGTGCTGAAGCCTATAGACGCTCTGTTATGAAGGCAATTGATGTAATCGAGGAACTATCCAGGGATAGATACAGGATCTGGGCTGAAAGGCTTAATCAGGAGACCACAGAGATATTCAAATCAATAACCGGAAAGGACAGGGAGATAATATTTGAAAAGAATCTCAACTTCAGGATCAATTCTGATGGCAGAGAACTGACCTCCAGGGAATTAAAGGCATTTTTGAGTGGAGGAACCATTGAACAACTATTTCTGTCAATAAGGATAACCATAGCAAAGCATGTTTGTCCCCACATCAGACTCCCCCTCATACTTGATGAACCCTTTGCCCATGCTGATGACATGAGATTCCTGAATGCCATGAGATTCCTCATTGAGGTGGTTTCAAGGGAAAGACAGGTTATCATCTTCAGCTGTCATAAAAGAAGACACAGACTGATCAGGGAGAGTATAACCAACGGATACGAACTGAGAGAGGGCATCCTGCAATGACAGGTCCCCTTGAGATATACAGAAAACTGCCGAAGACAAACTGTGGCAGATGCCCTCAAAAGAGCTGTATTGCCTTTTCTGCGGCATTCCTCAGAGGAGAGGCAGTCCTTGACGATTGTCCATTCCTTACAGAAGAGACAAGAAACCGGCTTTCCAGGATAAGGCCCAAGGACTGGAGAACTGAGCTTGTCGAAAGACTAAAGGAGGAGGTAAAAAGGCTTGATCTCAGAAAGATTGCACCTTCTATTGGTGCGGAAACAGCCGGAGACACCATCCGAATAACCTGTCTGGGGAATGATTATTTCATAGACGAAGACGGTGAAATCAAAACATCAGGACATATAAACCCCTATATTAAAATCCTTCTTCTCCATTATATAAGGACAGCAGGCCGCGGCAGACCAACTGGCAAATGGGTTTCCTTTTCAGAGCTTAAATCTGGCATGATCAAGGAGCAATCCTTCAAGAGAGATTGCGAGGAGCCACTAAAGGAACTCTTTGAGAAAGATCCTGTCTTTGTTGAAACCCTGCTTTTAAGAATGGGAGCAGAGCGCATTGAATTCGAGTCAGCAGATTATGCCTATCTCTTTAATCCCCTCCCCCGCATACCCACACTCATACTATACAGAAAAGGTGAAGCAGGATCATTAAAAATTCTCTTTGACAGGATAACAGACTCTTTTCTTGATGTGGAATCCATAATATTCTTAATGGAGGGGATAATTCATATCCTGAGCAACGCCCTATCTCACCGCGGTAGGTGATACATTTATCCATTTAAGGAACGCCTTGACCACCTCTGGATCAAACTGTTTTCCTGCAAGTGATTTGATCTCCTCAACAGCCTCAAAGAGGCTCTTTCTCTGTCTGTAAGGCCTGTTAGAGGTCATGGCATCAAAGGCATCAGCCACTGCTATGATCCTTGATAACAAGGGGATCTCCTTTTCTTTCAGTCCGTGAAGACCTGAGCCATCATAATGCTCATGATGATACCTTATGCCTTCGATAATATCAACAAAACCCTTGAGTTCCGAAAGTATCTCCGCACCAATCACAGGGTGTCTCATTATCTCCTCGCGTTCCTGGTCATCAAGGCTATCAACCTTGTTGAGTATATCCCTTGGTATGGTTATCTTACCTATGTCATGCAGGAGACTGCATATCCTCAGCTTTTCCATAACAGTGGCGTCAAGCTCCATACTGCTGGCTATCCCGAGTGCATATTCAGTCACCCTCTCTGTGTGGCCTGCTGTCCACAGTGATGTAGCCTCCAGTGCCTTTATAAAGGATCTGATGGTACCAATCAGAAAGGACTGTATCTCCTCTGTGAGAAGTGCATTCTCTATAAATAGTGATGCAAGGAAGGCTATGGTATTTAGTAATTTCACATCACCAGAGAAGAATTCCAGACCATCCTCTTTATCAGCAAGGAAAAGAACACCAATATCCTGTTTCTTGCCCCTGAGGGGAGCAACGATTACTGCTGAATTGTTGACATACTGCATTTTCCATTTTGATTCCTGGAAGTCACAGACAGCAAGAGGCTTTCCTGTCTCTAATACATGCCAGAAGATATTATTTTCCCTTTCAAATTCTATCTCATGCACCCACTGGCCAAGAAACTCCTTTGTCTTCAGTACATTTCTGTTCTTATCAAGAAAAAGGATTGCAGAGGTCTTCACCTGAAAAAGTGACCTTAACTCCATCAGGAGGGTTTTACAGATCTCATCCACACTGAGTCCTGAAAACTCTTCTGAAAGCTTATAAAGCAGTGATAGTTCCTCATAACTATCACTGAGTTCCTTAACTGTAGCCTGGAGGTCCTTTTTAAGTCTCTCTATCTCTGAGATTTTCAAGCACCACCTCTAAAAGTCCTCTTGGGCTGAAGGGCTTTGTAATATAACGGTCCACCCCGCATTTGAGTCCCAACTTTTCATCGTCCTCCTGCCCCTTGGCAGTCAGCATGAACACTGGTATATCTGAAAGGTCAGGGTCAGATTTGATGGTTTTGCATATCTCAATGCCACTTATCTCGGGCATCATCCAGTCAAGTATTATAAGATCAGGCATTTCCTCTCTGATCTTCTCCACTGCACCCACGCTCTCCCTCAATGTAACCACATCAATACCTGCACGTCTGAGTTTATCCTCGATCATCATGAGTATAAAGGGTTCATCATCAATCACCATTACCTTTGGCATCTACTCCTCCTGAAGCAATATGCTCTGAAAGCTCATATCTGCCTTTCGGCAGTGTTATTATAATAGAAGTGCCTACACCGAATTTACTGTTAATCTGCATGGTTCCACCATGAAGATTGATAATCTCCTTACATAGTGTAAGACCAAGCCCTGTCCCCTTTGTTCTCTCTCCGTGTTTACCCCTATAAAACCTTTCACCTATATGCTGAAGGTCTTTTTCAGGAATCCCCCAGCCTGTATCAGTATGCTCTATTATAACAT
>JAADHP010000270.1 GCA_013151785.1 Nitrospirota bacterium
TCCCCCTCTGAAAACAAGACTGGAAGTATTATTAGAACAGGCTACTGCCATACAACCTGTGATAATACTGGTGAAGAAACATGATGATTTTGTAACACTTACAGGGAATGGACTCATCGTTGCCTATGCACAGCCACAGTTGAACAGGATTGTCATCGACTACTCACGGATGAGATCCAGGGTTATGCTTGAGGAAACACTGAGGCATGAAACCGCCCATCTTATGCTCTTTGAGATCACAGGCAGAAGACTTCCAAGGTGGTTTGATGAAGGGGTCTCACAGTGGCTCGGTGGTGGATTGTCTGAACTTATTGAAGGCAGTACTGGAGCAGAGTTATTGAAAAAGGCGCTCATCTCGGCACAGGTTATACCCTTAAGTTCACTTTATGTCTTTCCCTCTGACAGGAGGATGCTCCTTCTTGCCTATGAGGAAAGCAAGAGTTTTATTGAGTTTATAATAAAACGTTATGGAAAGAAGAAGCTGATTTCACTGCTTGAACATCTAAGGTATGTGGATAATTTTGATAATGCCTTTAAAGATATATATCTGAGCAGTCCAGGAGAGATTGAACAGGCGTGGTTGAAAGACCTGAAGAAAAGGGCCACTGTCTTTAATTATCTCAGCCAGCATATATATGAAATTGTTTTTTTTGTGGCTGCTTTGATAACATTTTCAGGGTTTATAAGAATGCTCATCAAGAAGAGGCGTTACAGGGATGAAGAGTTTGAAGATGATGAGGACGGTTATGATCCATAAATTGCCTATAGGAAACAGAACTTTATAATATAACATGCAATGGGTATAGCCTTTGAACGGGTTTTGAAAATCAATCAAAGGTTCACCAGGATGGTGAACCTGATTTTCTCCTCGGAGACGGACAGGGATGTCCGTCGAGAATGACGTGAAAAGGCTATACACATTGCATGACCAATGAGTCAATCGGCAAATTTGAGTCATGATGAAAGATATTCATAGAGGTAAATGTTGTTATGTTAAACTCTCAGATCCAGTTTAAGGATAATGAAAAATTACTGTAAGCAGTGGTATGGTTGAGTCTGAAGGGTTTTGAATTTTGCATAAGATTGGTCTTCAGGGGCTTCTGCCCCTGAGACCCCGAGGATAAGGAAAAAAAATAGGTTATACTCCGGGGAGTTTGAGGGGCTTTGCCCCTCAAAGCTCTGGCAAATCGCAAAATTCCCTCGGAAGCAGCCTTGGATGGCTGCTGAGAATGAGGGGTCCCCAGAAAATTGGAAGATTTTCTGGGGTGTATGGGAGGTGTAAGACTCTACCATACCACTGCTATAACTTTGTCGGTGGATTTGGGAGAACCTTAGTTGTGCTGTTACAATGAAGAAATTGGTATATGTAGTGTAAATACAGAGCCCTTCCCGTGTTTGCTTTCCACTTTCACAGTACCACCATGGGCTTTTATTACTGCACGAACAAGGCTGAGGCCAAGACCAAGCCCCTTTTCAGAAACTGCATTTTTACCACGATAAAGACGGTCCCATATCCTTGGAAGTTCCTCTTCCGGTATTCCGATTCCTGTGTCTTTTATGCTGACAAATACATATCCTTTCTTCTGACCGTTCTTTACCATTACCCTGCCTCCAGGTGGAGTGTACTTAATGGCATTGTCAATGATATTGGCAATTGCCTGCTTCAGCCGGCCTGCATCCGCAGAGATAATGATCCCTGCCTGAAGATCAGTTTCCAGTATGACTCCCTTTTCCTCAGCCACATAACTATAGAGTTCAACAACATCTTCAATCAATGATGAGAGGTCTATCTGACACATGTTTAACCTCATAACTCCCACCTCAGCCTCTGATATCTCCATAAGGTCATTGAGCATTCTCAGTATCTCTGCCGACTCCTCAAGACAGTCTGCAAGTGCCTCATGACATACCTTTAAATCGTCACTGGAGATTGCACCCTCTGCGGTGTTGCGGAGCCTTGTTATGGGTGTGCGAAGGTCGTGGGCCACATAATCAAGAGCAGAACGCATCCCCTCAATCAGTGTCTCAATCCGCTGAAGCATTCTGTTAAACAACAGTGATAGTTCCTCAAGTTCATCCCCTGTATCAGGGACATTAACACGGGCATCAAATCTTCCTCTATGGATGGTCTTAACAGTGTTGATAATATTTCTCAGGGGCATGAGTGCACGAAAGGCGACAATGCTGCCACCACCAAATCCAAGGATTATCACAACCACTACCACGCCTCCGAAGGTCTCCCTGAACCGCTCAAGAAGCCTCTCCCTTTCCATGTTGCTTCGGCCAACAATGAGCAGGTTACCATCAGACAGGGTCGTTGACGCTACCTCTATGTATGTCCTGGTGTCTATCTTCTGCAGGAGAGATGAGAGACCATCAGAGACAGCCTCCTTTATATTTTTGACTTCAAGACCCTTTGTCTCCAGAGGCTGCTTCAAAAAGAGAGTCCTTCCCTGTCTGTCACTAACCTTTACATAGTATCTATCCCTTTGTCCGAATCCCCTTTCAATCTCAATCTCCTCACGCACCCCCTCTATCCCTTTATTTTTGTATATAGATGCAAGTTCCCCAAGTTTTGAACTTATCAGCTGATGGTCTTCCACAATTAATGATGATGAAATATACAGATAAAGGATGGAAAAGAGGGCAAGGAAACTGAGGCTGAAGATAGCAAGATACCAGAGTGTTATACGAAACCCAATGGTTCTATGTATCCTCTTCAGGTTCTTTAAGGACATAACCCACCCCCCTCAGTGTATGTATGAGTTTTCTGTCAAATCCTCTGTCCATCCTGTCACGGAGTCTGCAGACAAGGACATCCACCACATTGGTCTGGGGATCAAAGTCATAGCCCCAGAGATGCTCCATGATCATCGTCCTTGTTACTACCCTGCCCGGGTTTCTCATCAGATATTCAAGGAGAGAGAACTCCTTTGGCTTCAGTTCAATCCTCTTTCCATCACGGAAGACCTCGCGTCTCAAAAGGTCAAGCCTTATCCCTCCAAACTCAAGGACTGTGGTCTCTCTGGAGGCAGTTGTTCTCCTCAAAAGAGCCTGGATCCTTGCCAGCAGTTCTGTAAATGAAAAGGGTTTTATCAGATAATCATCACCACCTGTCTGAAGCCCTCTGACCCTGTCCTCTACTGAGCGTTTTGCACTGAGAATGATAACAGGTGTATTGATGCCCCTGCTTCTCATATGCCTGATCATACTGAGTCCATCCATGCCCGGAAGCATGATGTCCACGATGGCAACATCGTATGAAACAGATGATAGGAGGGAAAGCCCTTCTTCAGCATTTAATACATGGTCAATGGCAAAGCCAGCCTCCCTGAGCCCCTTTGCCACAAAGGATGCTATCTTCTCATCATCCTCAACAATGAGTATACGCATTATCTTTCTATCCTTCTTTGTCTGAATTCCCTTAGGGTCAGAAGAAGATATACAAGCAGAATCAATAATATAATATTCAAATAATGCAACACAAAAAATGAATAGATATATATCCAGACATCATGTATCAGACGATCAATTAGAGCAAAGTCAGGTCCGATATCTATGGCAAATAGTATATCCTCTGCGTTTAACCTTTTTATCAGGTTATTAAAGGTTGTTATTGAATTTTTATTATCACCAAAAACGGCAAAAGAGAATGCACCTTTGTAACCTTGTATCTCTTTTATCTGATAGAAATTCCAGTCAGATATATCAGGAAAGTTTCTGAGAGAATGCACTTTTATCAAGACAACTGCTATAAGTAACAGTATCATGGGTATAAGGTACCTTTTTCTGTAAATGCCTTTCATATATTACACATAAGTTTTTATTTTCCTTCAACATCTGTCAAAAACCCTCAGAACAAAGGCAGGGCACCTCATAAAATAAGGCAATCCACAGGATTACTCAATATGGCAACCTGGTTTCAGTGCCATAGTCTAAATCTGTAAAGAACAAATCATATAGGCCGAGAGGTGGTGAAGAAGGCCATGTAGCAATACCGACTGTAACACACACCATGAAACCTCCTCTCAACCTCAAGGCCTGAAAGGCTTACTCCTATAATAATAAAATCCCATTGCATCAATGGGATGATGAACCACCTCTCGGCCTCATTACTCTCC
>JAADHP010000226.1 GCA_013151785.1 Nitrospirota bacterium
ATCGTCACATCCCGGTCAAGGGATGTAAAGATATCCCTTGCTGAGGAGGAAGCATCAAAAGAGAACATTCCCATGGCAAGGTCAGCATGGCTGCCAAGGATTGACCTGTACTCATACCATACAACCCTGAGATACGACCCGGAGGCAACCTTTGGACCATTTGGACCAGTGCAGATAAGCGAAAGAAGCTTCCTGACCTATGGATTCAAAGTGCAACAATTGATCTATGACTTTGGCAGGACATCCAGTCTTATAGAAGGTGCGCGCTATGGGCTGAAGGCCAGCGCATTACAAACAAAGAGGGTCAGGAATCTGATAGCCCTTGAATTTATTGATGCCTATTTTGATCTATTGAAGTCCAAAAGCCTTCTTGATGTCTCCTCAAAGGAGGTGGAACGTCTTGAATCTCATTTAAAGGACACCACTGCCATGTATGAAGAGGGACTGATAACAAAAAACGACCTCCTTCAGGCAGAGGTCATGCTTGCTGATGCCAGGCAGAAGAGGATCGATGCAGAAAACCTCTATAAATTAAGACAGTCACGGCTTAATATGCTGCTACTGAGAGACCTGAACAAACCTGTTGAGGCAGAGGATACGCAGTGGCATCCCTTTACTGAATACAATCTTGAGGATGCCTGGCGGAATGCAATTCAGCAAAGGCCTGAAATAAAGGCCATTGATGCAGAAATCGCTCTTAAACAATCAGAGATAAAATCAACAGAGGCTGAGTATCTACCCACCCTCTTTGTTTCAGGCGGGTATGAATACCAGGAAAACCGTTTTATGGTTCATGAAGGAAACTGGTCTGTTGTGGGCGGAATCAATCTGAATCTATCATCTGGAGGGCTGACAAGGTCAAGTATAAAACAGAAAAGGGCTCAATTAAAGGCCCTTGAGATAAAGAAGGAGAAGCTCATTGATTCCATAAGGCTTGAGGTGAAAGAGGCATTTCTAAGACTTCATTCAACACAAAACAGGGTGAGGGTTACAAAAAAGGCCGTAGAACAGGCTGAGGAGAACCTCCGTCTGCAGAGACTTCGCTATAAGGAAGGTGTGGGTACGGCTACAGAGGTAACCGATGCTGTCACACTGCTTACAAGGGCAGAGACAAACTATCTCTCAGCCCTTTATGAAAGTTTTAAGGCAGAGGCAAGACTGTTATACACAATGGGTTTTGATCTGACCGCAGCCTATAATCCCATGGGCACTTCTGAAAAGGAGGCATACAATGGCAAAGGCAGAGAATAATCATGTGAATAATAACAAAAGGAAGAAGACCATTGCCCTGTCCGTCTTTGCAGTTGTTATTATCGTTGGAATAATCATTGGCCTTGTATATGTGGAATACAAAAAGACCCACATCAGCACTGATGATGCCTTTGTAGAAGGTACAATTCATACCATTGCAGCCAGGATTCCGGGAACAGTGTTGAAAGTCTATGTAACAGGCAACCAGTTTGTAAAGAAAGGTTCTTTATTGCTGGAACTGGAGGATGACATCTACAGTGAATCCCTGAAAAAGGCTGAATCTGCTCTGAGGGCAGAGCAGAAGAGATTGAAGGAAATACACGCATCAATAGAGGCTCAAAAAAAGAAGATTGAATTTGCAAAGGCATCATTGAAAAAGGCCAAAATCACGAAAAAGGCGCTTGAGTCCCTGGTGGAGGCCCGCAGGTCAGAACTTAAGGCAAAAGAGGCAGTACTTGAGAAGGCAAGAAAAGACCTCACAAGGGCTGAAAACCTTTATAAAAAGAATGTCATACCCGAGGACAGGCTTGATGCTGCACGTATGGCCTTCAGCACAGCAGAGGCATCGGTTCAGGCAGCAAAGGCCCTGCTTAACGAGGCAATTGTCACGGTGAAAGGACATGAATCTGCTGTCAAGGAGGCAGAGGCCCAATTACTTGCCCAGGAGGCTGTCCTTGGTCAATTGAAGGCAACCCTCAAATCACAGAAGGAAAATATTGCACGCCGAAGTGCAGAGGTGGAGATAGCCCGTCTTAACCTTTCCTATACAAAGATATATGCCCCTGCTGACGGTTATGTTACCAAGAAGTCTGTAGAGGTGGGCAACCAGGTACAACCAGGTCAACCCCTTATGGCACTGGTTCCACTGGATGATGTCTATATTGTAGCCAACTATAAGGAAACAAAGCTTGATCGTATAAAACCTGGCCAGAAGGTCAAGATAAAGGTTGATGCCTATCCGGGGAAAACCTTCAGGGGAAGGGTCCATAGCATAATGGCAGGTACTGGTGCTGCCTTTTCTCTCTTCCCTCCGGAGAATGCCACAGGTAACTATGTTAAGGTGGTTCAGCGTGTACCTGTAAAGATAGTCCTTGAGGATGGCACTGACCCTGAGCATATACTGAGAATAGGTATGTCTGTAGTACCCACCATTCTGACAGATGAATAAGTGGCTTGTTGCCATAACAGTAATGCTCCCCACACTGATAGAGATTATTGACACATCTGTGGTCAATGTATCTCTTGATCATATAAGGGGCTCTCTGTCTGCAGGCATTGACGAGGCCACGTGGGCAATCACTGCCTATCTTGTATCAAACGCAATAATTATTCCTATCACTGGCTGGCTGAGCAGGTTGTTCGGTAGAAAAAACTATCTTCTCGCATCCATAGGGATGTTCACTGCAAGCTCCCTCCTATGTGGCTCGGCCTGGAGCCTGAGGTCATTGATAATCTTCAGGATCATTCAGGGAATCGGTGGTGGTGCCCTTCAACCACTGAGCCAGTCCATACTCCTTGAGGTATTTCCCCCTTCCCAGCATGGGATGGCAATGGCCCTGTTTGGCATTGGAATCATGTTTGGCCCCATAATCGGCCCCCTTCTTGGCGGATGGATTACTGACAACTGGTCATGGAGATGGATATTCTACATAAATGTACCAATTGGTGTTGTGTCCATCCTGCTTACATTGCTGATAATAAAGGACCCACCCTATATGAAACGTATCAAGATGAAGATCGACTACTGGGGTCTTATATTCCTTTCAGTGGGGCTTGGCTCCTTACAGTTTGTGCTTGACAAAGGAGAACGTGCAGGCTGGTTCTCCTCACCTGTAATTGTTGCATTCTCCATAATATCTGCAGTGGGTCTGATACTCTTTATAATTCAGGAGGCCTTTTCTGACCATCCAATTATTCATCTGAACCTCTTCCGTGACCGAACCTTCACAATGGGGAACATTTTGATGTTCTTTGCCTTTTTTAATCTCTTCGGTAGTATTGTGCTACTGCCTATCTACTTGCAGACACTCATGGGCTACACCTCCTTCCTTGCAGGTCTGGTTCTTGGCCCTGGCGGTGTGGCAACAATGATAGCCCTTCCCATTGCAGGCCGTCTTGTGAATCGCTACAATCCGAAGGGCATACTTATTGTTGGAATAATAATAAGTGCCCTGTCCACATATATGATGTCTCTTTTCAATCTGCAGATTGACTTCTGGACAACTGTCTGGCCAAGGGTTGTCCTTGGCATAGGAATGGGTTTTCTCTTCATCCCCTTAACAACACTTACCCTTTCACATATTCCCAAGGAAAAGATGACCGAGGCCACAGCCATGTATAATCTTCTCAGAAATATCGGTGGCAGTGTGGGAGTGGCCTTTGTGACTACCATACTGGCACGGAGGGCACAGTTTCACCAGTTCAGATTGGTGGAGCACCTCACACCCCTTGACATACCCTACCAGATTGCCAGGGGCAGTGCCTCATTTATAACAAAATTCCTCGGTCTTGATATCAACCCTGATGCATTGATCTACAGAGAACTCCTGAGGCAGGCAAACATGCTGGCCTTTAATGATACATTCTTTCTTTTATGCATAACCATGCTTCTCATACTTCCCCTTGTGCTTTTAATGAAACGGACAAAGGTAAAGGAGACAACTGTAATAACACATTAAACCATTGATTGATAAGACCTGGATAAGGCAGGGTACCGAAGAAAAATAATGCCCACACCTTTGAAAATGGAAAAATCTTTCTAAAACAAGAGGTGAAGACGTGGTTCATCATCCCATTGATGCAATAGGATTTAAATTATAACCAGACAGAGCCTTTTCAGCCTTCGGGTGATACATCCTAAA
>JAADHP010000246.1 GCA_013151785.1 Nitrospirota bacterium
TCTACCATGCCACTGCTGTCGACATTTTTCCTTATCCTTACAACTGAACTTAAATAAATCCTGAATCATAATCTTAAATCTTCCTTTATTCTCCCGTCAGGTTTTCTGGCTTTACAACCAGTGTATATACCTTCCAGCGGTAATTCTGCCAGTTGGTGATGCCAGATGTAGCAAAGTTGAAGTTTCTTCCAAGGGTTGCACCATTTACACAGGGATTTAACCCGCTACTGTCACCAACCCTTACGGTGTTATTACCATATGTATAATCAGGATCATACTGTCCTTCATGGGCAAGTATATAGACCCTTACCTCCTTTACCCGGTTTCTCACATTCTCTGCATCAAAGGTGGGCAGGTCATTACTCAGGTCATTGGAATAACAATCAATTGTTCCATCAGGTGTTGATGTCTGGTCGATACCGAATATGACCTGGAAATCAGCAACACAATCGATAAGTGGAGTTGTACCTCCAGTTGTTTGTTGTCCATTATTCTGACTTAAAACCGCCTTTTCCAGCACACCTGTGCCTGATGCACACCGTGCAGGCACATTGTTTGTAGATATATAGTAGTCTGCCCTGTTAAAAGGCATTCGTAATGAATTGTCAGGCCCTATGCCGAAGAGGAGAAAGGACTCATTGGGCTGGAGTGTATAATTAGCAACCGCCTGATCCAGACGGGAATAATATTTATCATTATTGGTGCCATAGGTCATCAACACCCTTTCTGCATTCTTTGATTGTTTTGGTTTTATGGCTATAATCAGTGTGCTGTTCTGTATATCCTCAACAGGATCTGGATTATTACAATCCCCTGACCAGCAGTTCAGAATATTATTTGTGCCATCATTCCAGATATAGGTCCATTTCTGGGCTTCATTATTGTCTCTCACCACAGTGGATTTTATAACAAGATAGTCAGAGCCATTATTACATACATTGTCTCCACTCAGGATTGCTCTGGGGGCATTACTGGTAGCATCATTATAGGAATCGATGTTATTACCACCACCGCAGGCCGTCTGACTTGCTGCTGCCTCTGTATATCCATTAATTGAACCCCAGTCATCAGAATAATCACCATTATTGTTAAGGTCGTTTACATACCAGGGCAGTCCCAGGCCAGCCTGCTCAATGTCCCATTTCAGAATCTCAAGCCCGATTATCTTCTCCATCCCTGTCTCGGCAATCTTGCTCTGCTGCTTGGAGTTCTTCAATACAGTGACAAAGCTGTTTGCCGACAGGACAAGGGCAACTATAAGTATAAACATCACCACTATTAATTCGATAAGGGTAAAACCCTTTGCGTTTTTTGGGTTTATTGCGTTTCTATGGTTCATTGCCTTATTTAACAATTTTCTGATCATCGTCTCACCATTGAACTTATGGTATGATTGTAAGAAGTTCCTCTATAGGTCCATGACACTGTAACATCTATCTGCCGTACTTCATTGGAGTAGTCTGTAACAGTAGCTGCAAGGTTATAGGTTACAGAAAAGCCTCTGAAGTTCCTTGTTACCTGTGCATTTTGATATCCAATAGCAGCAAAATCACTCTGCTGCCATGTGCCAGTGGTAAGCTTATCAAAAGGTATAGCCCTGATCCTGTTGCTGACCTCCCGGGCTACCTGTACACCTTCGTCTCTGATGACATTTTTCATGTTTGTCATCATGGAGAGATCAGTCACCTTGTAAAGACCAAGCATGGTGATAAGGATTATAGAGAGTGCAAAGAGCACCTCTATGAGGGTAAACCCTTTCCCCTTATTTACAGAACAAGATGGTCTATCTATTAATGCAGTTTGCGCCATTCCTTTTCCCCATTTTTATCCGTGTTCTTGAGATATTTATGCAATCATACTCTGAATCATTTGGCTTATTATTTGGCAGAGATATCCAGACGCTTCCATTGACGTTTGAAAGACCTTTGGAATCAAAGGTTATTATGCTACCAAAATTCCACGCCAAATTATAGCTAAGCCCACTTTTTGAAAGATCTCCCACAAGGGTGTCTCCTGGATTATCCAGCTGACCATCTTCATCATTATCAATATAGGTTGTATAGGAACTTGTACCAAATTGAATAAGATACTGCTGGTTCTGCTGGAGTGCACGCATCCTTGCAGTCATCAGGTCAGCGTATATCTCTTTTATCTCCTTTTCTATATTGTACCTCACCATGTAGGCATTGTAGGCATAGCCTGCCAGTGAAAGAAGCGCTACCATTATGGCAATAATTATCAGCAGCTCTGTAAGGGTAAATCCTTTATTGTTTTTTAAATAGTTCATTTTCTCACTATATGCCACACACTCCA
Source organism: Nitrospirota bacterium (assembly GCA_013151785.1). Lineage (GTDB taxonomy): Bacteria > Nitrospirota > Thermodesulfovibrionia > Thermodesulfovibrionales > JdFR-85 > JAADHP01. Next base: position 2,314 of record JAADHP010000246.1, read on the forward strand.
TAGCCTTTTTGTGAATTATTTCTCCTTCATAAACAGAAACTTTCTTATCGGATCAGGTGGCACCATCACTGAAAGTCCCTGGCCCTGTGGAGGCACACCACTGAAAGAAACGGTTCTCCTTCCACTTCGCTCACTAAAAGCTGTTTTCAGATTTACCTCCTTGATCTCACCAGTGGAAAGCTGCAGCAGTGCCTTGCCCTCGAGGGCAGTACCAGGGGCCTGACCTCCTGTCCTGTAGTCCACTGCCCAGATGTAGCTGTTACCTCCGTAGCCACAGACATCCGAAGTCGGGCTGAAGGTGGTAAAGAATATGGCTCCTGCAGGAGATGCCAGAGGTGTGGTAATTACACGTTCTGCACTATACCCGCTGGGAGCATTGTTAGCACAGGCACTGTTTGTATCTGTAGCAGAACAGTCAAGCTTCACATACCAGCCTTTAAAGGATGCAGAATTTGCCTGAGTGATGGTAGGTGGTGAGGTTGTGGCATCGGTGAGATCGCTTTCACTTACAGTGGTGGTACAGGTTGGGTTAATATTGTCAGTTAATGATGAATAGCATGGTTCCTTTATACCATATATACGGCGCCTGCCATCTGCATCGTCGGTTTTATAGAAATATCTGCCACTACCGAAGAACAGCCAAAGGATGTGTTGTTTTTTGTCTCTTGCATAGACAACAGAAGATGTAACAGGCCCTTCACTCAATTCGATAAACTTGCTCCATTTCCAGTCATCTGGATCAATTGATGGACTTGTTTTGCTGTTCAAACCACTTGTGGCAAGCCTTATTATCCCGCCACCTGTCCAGGAGGCATTACTCCCGCTGCCAACCTTCTTCACATAAGTGAGATACATCACGTCATCCTGGTAATCTTTATCAAGATCAATGGTTGTATTGAACTGGCTTCCTCCAAAGGCATACTGGATACCAGTATCAATTGTTCTCAGCAGGGTTCCTGTTTTGAGATCAAGTATAAAGATCTTCAGGTTCTGATCCGATTTTCCCTTGAACTCATGGGTTGTTGTGTCTATAGGTCCTGTAGGCCCAGAGGCAAGTACGACAAACCACCTGCCGTTTTTGGTATTGTCAGGACTACCACCTGTAGTTTTTGGACTTATTCTTACCACTACAGGTCCTGTAGAGGAGAATCCCAAATCTGAGCTGGAAAACTCCCATAACAGTTTGGGGTTGTTCTGGTCTGTTATATCCAGGGCAAAGTATGAGGAATAGCCCACGTTGCTGGTAGGTGTCTTTACACAGTCAGTGCAACTGGAAGACACATCCCTGCATGCACCTCCAAGACGCATGCTACCAATAAGAATGGTTCTCCATGTATCTGTTGTTTTTGTACAATCCCAGTAGTTCGCTTCCGAGCATCCTGTGGTCCCAATGCTTGCATCAAATATATAGGGTGAGGCATCCACATAATAGAGATGACAGTAGTCTGTCTGCTTCAGATACTTCAGATAGGGAAGTGCATTCTTAGGAATAAATGCCCATACCTCATCTCCAGGGCTGATACCATCTGATGTATCAGGGTCTGTAAGCTGTGCCTTCTTCTCTGGATGGTCAATATCATTGATCATCTCCAGTTTGCCAAGATAGATGGCATGGAGCATCCCGTCGTTGGCTCCCACATATACCATCCCTCTGTCAGTATAGAGTTTCGTTGTCTTTGATGTATTGTCTGCCTTGAGGTCATTCACATAACGATGGTATGTAGAATCATTATACCTGTCGTAGTAGTCATTAAGAGGTATCCATGATTGTATCCTGGGAGTAGAGTTGATGA
>JAADHP010000046.1 GCA_013151785.1 Nitrospirota bacterium
GTTAATTCTGGTAGTTTTTAGGCTTCTCAGTTCCTCTGTTGTCCATGATAATAAAGGGGTCTGTATTATCCTCCTTACCCTTAATGTATGCAGTTGGATAAAATACCTGTTTTTGTGATGTAATGCTTTAAAGTCTTCTGGAGGGAATTTTGCGATTCCAGGTGCTCCAAAAATCAGGGATTTTGGGGCTGTTCCCCTCCAGGTGAATCTATTGCAAAATTCAAATCCGTTCAGACTCCACCATACCACTGCTTTCATCAGTTCTTTGTTATTCCCACAGCTGGATTTGGGTTCTCAATAGATTTGGGAAATAATTGAGTCAGATTTGATATAATTATAAGTTCTTATCTTTTATTCAGAAAGGAAAACTTTCTTCATACAGGAGTGTGATAATGGCAAAGGAGAGATGTTTAAAACTTGGTCTTCCTAAAGGGAGCCTGCAGGAATCAACCCTTAAGCTTTTCAGAAAGGCAGGTTATCAGATAACTGTTTCACACCGTTCCTATTACCCTACTGTGGATGACCCCGAGATAAAGGCCATGCTGATCAGGGCGCAGGAGATGGCAAGGTATGTAGAGGCTGGCATACTGGATTGTGGACTTACAGGGTATGACTGGATACTTGAACAGAACGCTGATGTCAAAGAGGTGGCAGAACTCAGCTATGCAAAGGAAGGATTGAGACCTGTAAAATGGGTTATTGCAGTACCAGAGGATTCCAGGATCAAGTCAGTAAAGGATCTGAATGGTAAAAGGATCGCCACAGAGCTTGTTGGTTATACCAAAAGATACCTTAAGTCAAGGGGGGTAAAGGCCATTGTGGACTTCTCCTGGGGGGCTACAGAGGTAAAACCACCATATCTGGCAGATGCCATAGTGGAGCTTACTGAAACAGGGGCTTCTCTCAGGGCCAATAAACTGAGGGTTGTTGAGACTGTACTTGAGTCGACTACAAGATTTATAGCCAACAAGAAGGCATGGAAGAACCCCTGGAAGAGACAGAAGATGGAAAATATAGTCATGCTTCTCAGGGGTGCTCTTGAGGCTGAAGAACGGGTGGGGTTAAAGATGAATGTGCCCGAGAGGTCACTTAAAAAGGTGATGTCACTGCTGCCTGCAATGCACTCTCCAACAATATCCCAGTTGAGTGAGAAGGGATGGTACGACCTTGATGTGGTAATTGGAGAAAGGCAGGTAAGGGATTTGATCCCCAAGCTCAAAAAGGCAGGCGCAACCGGTATAGTTGAATACCAGTTGAACAAGGTTATTCCATAAACATAGCATATCCGTCTGGACTGTTTCAAAAGGATGCTTGATTTGAGAGCCAGGTTCATAGTTTTTCTACTGCTTAATATATTTCTTTTAACCTTTTCCTGTAAGGCAAAGACAGATTACAGGGAAGTTAAGGCAAAAGAAGGCTCAATCATTATTTCTATTTCAGAGCTTGGAGATGCTGTGCCATCGTTTTTCAGCTACAGGGTGAATGGTAAGGTGGTTAATTTCTTTGTTCTTCGTCTTGGTGACAATATAGAGTCCTATCTTGATGCCTGCATGAAATGTTATCCCCATAAAATGGGCTTCAGGGTGGAAGGGTTCTACCTTGTATGTCGTTATTGTAATGTGCGGTATCCTCTGGACAGTCTCAAGGAGGGTGCAGGAAGCTGTTTTCCTATTCCACTGAAAGGGAAGATCGACGGAGATAAGTACATTATAGATGCCAGTTTGTTGAAGGATTCTTTAAGGTATTTTTGATATGGAGGTTTGGGTCTAATGGGTCTTTTTGACAGGTTAAAAAACGGACTTTCAAAAACAAGACAGAACTTTGTGGGTAAGCTGGAAGATGTTTTCAAAGGAAAGGCAATAGATGATTCAACCATTGATGAGTTTGAGGAGTTGCTTATCACCTCTGATATTGGTATGGAAGCTACCATGGAGATTATAGATGGTCTCAGGAATGAGGTGAGGGCAGGTAGAGTGAAGGATTACAAGGGGGTAAAGGAGTTTCTGAAGAAGGAGATGCTCAAGATACTTGGTCTTCCACAGCCTTTTGTACTTTATCAGGAAAGGCCCTTTGTTGTTTTAACCCTGGGTGTTAATGGAGTGGGGAAAACAACAACTATCGGAAAACTTGCAAGCAGGCTATATTCTGAAGGGCATAGTGTGATAATGGCTGCCTCTGATACCTTCAGGGCAGCAGCCATAGAACAGCTTGAGATATGGGCCCAACGTTCAGGTGCCCAGATTGTTAAACACCAGAGTGGTTCAGATCCTGCTGCAGTCGCCTTTGATGCTGTTGAGGCAGCCAAGGCAAGGGATATAGATGTAGTGATAGTGGATACTGCTGGCAGGCTGCACACCAAGATGCCCCTTATGGAGGAATTGAAAAAGATCAAGCGGGTAATAAACAAGGCCATGCCAGGTGCACCCCATGAGACACTGCTTGTTGTGGATGCTACCACTGGCCAGAATGCCCTGAGACAGGCAAAGATGTTCAACGACGCTGTAGGTGTAACAGGCATTGCCCTTACCAAGCTTGATGGTACAGCCAAGGGCGGTATTGTCTTTGCTATTAAAAAGGAATTGAACCTGCCTGTGAGATTGATCGGCGTGGGAGAAGGAGTTGATGATCTCAGGGATTTTATACCAGATGAGTTTGTAAATGCCCTTCTTGGAGAGGATGAGAATTGATAGTTAAATCCACACCACCTTGTCAAAATCCATGATGCCATCAACTATCTGGTTTGTGCTTCCTCGAAATCCAACCTTTAACTCTCCTTCAAGGTTGTAGTATTTCAGACATGTGCCACATGAGAAGATCTCTACTCCTAAGGCTTCAAGTTCTTTTAATACGGGAATGGTTTCCTCATTTTCTGTGGTGAGTTTTACTCCTGCATTAAGAAAGAACATGGTATGGGGTATTTCTTTTGATACCTTGATGGTCTCTAAAAAGCCTTTCATCAGGATGCGGCCCAGGTCTTCTTCTTTACCCATTGTGTCAGTGCCTATAATCATAAGTATTTTTTTATCTCCTTTTCTTTCTTCTTTATCTTCCGGGAGTTCACAGGAGTAACCCTTGATTATCTTTACCTGCCAGTGGTCACTATTTTCCTGGACCTCAGAATAATAACCATTTTTCCTTGCAAACCTCTGGAGGTTTTTAACAGAGGCCTCATTGTCCACAAGTACCTCAACACTGCCCTCCTCAATCTCCTTTAATGCCTCATCAGCAAGCAAAACAGGTTTTGGACATCCCAGGCCTCTTGCGTCGATCCTCATAAATTACCTCCCTGGATATACTGGTTAGGAATACGAGATTATTATAATACAACTGTTTCTATAATACAAATAGGAAATATCTATAATAACAGTAGTAACTATAGGCATAGGTTGATAAAGCTCAAAAGGGGTCTCCTTGTGTTTTAACTGTTCTGGTCTATCAGTTTCTTTAATGTTTTTGCATCAAGAGCACCACTTATCTTTCGTCCGTTCTGGAAGATAAGAGAAGGTGTGCCTGTAATTCCAAGCTTCATACCAAGGGATATTGATTCATCTACCGCCTTTGTTTTACAGGTAGGTTTGGGTAGTTCCTTCTTGGCGAATGCATCTTCAAGGAGTTTCAGTGATTTGTCATTGGAGTCCTGGCACAGGATTGCCTTTGCCTTTTCATATGCCCGGGGATGGATTTTTACAAGGGGAAACATCTTAATATAGAATGCAATATCATTACGCTCCTCTGTTATCTTCTTTAGTTCTGGATGGAGTTTTGCACAATATGGACAATCAGGGTCATCAAAGACAACGACCTTTTTCTCTGCCTTCGGATTACCAAGTATAATGGAATCCTTCAGTGGAATCTTGGAGAAGTCGACCCTTGTGATCTCGTCATATTTCTTCTTTGTCAGGTTGGTGAGTGATTTGAGATCATATATGGAGCCATTGAAAAGATAGTTGCGGGAGTTATCAATATAGAGAATTCCCTTTTTGTGTCCGCTCTCGATTATAACCTCCCAGAGCCCCTCTACTGGAGCCTTTTTAACAGAGATGACCTTTACGTTAGGCCCAAGGGCCTTCAA
>JAADHP010000240.1:0-1074 GCA_013151785.1 Nitrospirota bacterium
GCAACTTCACAGGATCAGTCTCTGTTCGTACCTTTATTGAAAGACAGAGCAAAATCAAATCAGGTTCCAATTCTCTTATAATATTTTAAATCCTATTGAATCAATGGAATGATGAACCACCTCTACCCCTTGTTTCAGAAGGATTTTTGTTTTTTCAAAGGTGTTACACCCTTCTGACTCTTGACTTATGACTTTTGACTGTATTCACAGCACCCTGCCTTTTATCTTTTTATACCTAAATCCAGCTGTATAAATAACAATGAATGGCTGAAAGCAGTGATATGGTAGAGTCTTACACATCATTCTCAGCGGACATCCATGTCCGCTTCCGAGGGAATTTTGCGATTTGCCTTCCACGGCAAATCTTCTGCAAAATTCAAAACCGTTCAGACTCAACCATACCACTGCTATAACTTTATCGCTGGATTTGGGTTATAGAATCTTTTTGGACTGCTGATTTTAAATCCTATTGTATCAATGGAATGATAAACCACCCCATGCCTTGAAAAATTCTTGATTTTTCAGGAAGCCTCTTGTTTCAGAAGAATTTTTTTTCAAAGGTGTAGGTATTTTTGTAAAATAGAGAATTCATGTAAAAGACAGGACTATGAAAGCCCTTTTAATTGCTGGTACACATAGTGGCTGTGGTAAAACTACAGCCACACTGGTAATACTCCATCTGCTTAAGTCTCTGGGGTTGACTGTTCAGCCCTTCAAGGCAGGCCCTGATTTCATAGACCCGGGGCTGCACAGGCTTATCACAGGCACCGACTCTGTAAATCTTGACCTCTGGATGTGTGGAACTGAGAGAACCCTTGAGATATTCCTGCAGAGATCAGAAACTGCTGATATTTCCATCATAGAGGGTGTAATGGGATTCTTTGATGGAGAACCTTCCACAGCACAGCTTGCCGCAACCCTGAATGTGCCTGTCCTGCTTGTTATTGACGCCTACGGTATGGCTGAAACAGCCGCTGCCATTGTAAAGGGCTTTACAGACCATTATCACCGTCATTTCGGTACAGACTCTCCTGGCATAAAGGGTGTAATCCTTAACAGGATATCCTCTGAAAG
>JAADHP010000240.1:1148-5216 GCA_013151785.1 Nitrospirota bacterium
CCATACCTGAAAGACACCTTGGCCTTACAACTGCTGAAGAGTCTCCCTTTGACAGCAGATTTTATGATACCATCAGGGGCACACTATCAAAGACAATTGATATTGATAGGCTTCTATCAATAGCCACAGTGGACAGAGATATAGAAACATCAAAAAGAGGAAAAAAACATCTCTCCACTATCCCTTTGAGCAACAAGAAACTCAGGGTTGCCCTTGCTTATGACAGAGCCTTCAGCTTCTACTATCCGGAGAACCTGAATCTACTGAAATCAGCAGGTGCTGAAATAGTAACATTCAGCCCCCTGGATGATAAATCCCTGCCAGAGGCTGACCTGGTCTATCTTGGAGGTGGTTATCCTGAGCTGTATGCAGAGGGGCTTTCAGGAAACAGGGATCTCCTCTCAACCCTCTGCAGGCTTGCCTCTGAGGGACTGCCAATCTATGCTGAATGTGGAGGTCTGATCTATATTTCAGAGGGTATCTATGACACGCAGGGTAGATACTTTCCCATGGCTGGAATACTGCCTTTTGTCATGAGGATGAGACAGAGAAGGGCCTATCTTGGCTACCGGGAGGTTATGCTGGAAGATGATGTATTCTTCGGGAAAAAACATACCAGATACAGGGGGCATGAGTTCCACTACTCAGAGATTGTTGAAGAGGCCAATGCAGAAAAACTAAAAAACAGGGGCATAAAAACCATCTACAGGATTTTTGATAAAGAGAATGTTTTTGTTAAGATAGAAGGGTACAGATATCAAAATACAATAGGCAGTTATGTACACCTTCATTTTGGAAGCAATCCAGAGGAGTTTATCAGGGCTATAGATAAATTCTTTCACTTGTAGCAAACTCAAGCCCAGATCCAGCTGTAGGAATAACAATGGATATCTGAAAGCAGTGGTATGGTAGAGTCTGAACGGTTTTGAATTTTGCATAAGATTCACCTGGAGGGTGAATCGCAAAATTCCCTCGGAGACGTGCATGGATGCACGTCGAGAATGAGGTGTAAGACTCTACCATACCACTGCTATGAACTTTATCGCTGGATTTGGGTTAAACTATGATAACCTTACTAAAGGAGGTCACATGGTTTTAAATTCAAACAGGAAAGATTCTTTATTTCTTCTGATCAGCTTCTTGCTATTGGTTTTTCCATTGTTGATAATCAATCCCGTGGGAGCGACAGTCCTGAATGAATCTCAGGTTACGGTTAAGAAGATCACTATTGTAACTGATGATGTGGAAAATATTCCCTATATCAGTCGAGGCAGACTTGTCTTTTCTGACATAGGTTCAAACAGACTCAGGAATCTCAAAAGAATTGACATTTTTACTGATCATAATGGTAAGATTAACGGAGTAAGAATTGTCTATTATGACGGTATAAACAATGAGAAAAGTATGTTTTTGAGAAAAATAAAATCCATCATATTTGAAAAATCAACCAAGTCTTTTAAGAAAGGTACTGTACATATAAGGGTTCTAACAACTGATGAGATAGTTAATCCCTGGTAAATAAAGGAGGTAATGTACATGAAAGGAATCTTAAAGGTGTTCAGTCTTGTCACGCTTCTGTTATTCTTTGTTGTTTCATGCCAGACTGTTACTTCTGAAGTTCAACAACAACCCACTGCACCAACCATCCAACAGGCAGTAACATACAAAGGACCAAAAGCAAGGATCTCTGTCGGCCGTATAAAGTGTAAGGCAGCTAAATGTTATGGTGCCATCGGTGATGGTATGAGAGACATGCTCATAAGCGGTCTGTTTAAAACCAACAAGTTTGTTGTACTTGGTGGAAGGGAAGAACTGGAAGAAATCAAGGAAGAGATCGACCTTGGCACATCAGGTTATGTTAGACAGGATCAGGCCCCACAGGCCGGTGGCTGGGAATCAGCGGATATTATAATTCTTGGCGCCATCACTGCCTTTGAACCAAAGGCAGAAGGTATAGGTGGAGGTCTGGGTGGTCTTGTGCCTGGCTTTTTAGGCGGAATAAAGTTTGGGAAAAACGATGCCTATATAGCAATGGATTTAAGGATAGTCGATGTCAGGACAAGAAGAATCATCAATACCACCACTGTCACAGGAAAGGCATCCTCTTACAATGTAGGAGGCCTTGGTGTGGGCTGGGGCAGTGCAGGAGGACTGGGTGGCGCCCTTGGCGTCTACAAGAACACCCCCATGGAGAAGGCGATAAGGGTAATGATTGAAAATGCAGTAAACTATATTGCATCACAGACACCTGAAAATTATTTCAGATATTCACCTTAGAACATAACAAGATAAAATAAACATCTGTACGTTCTGTTGCCGAGGTGACAAAGCCCCGACCAAAGGTCGGGGCTTTTTGATATTCTCCATAATGATTTTTAATAATAACAAGGCAAGGCACCTCATAAAAATAATGCAATCCACAGGATTAGTCTCTGTCAAATCCAGTCTTCAAAGTCAGAACATAGTCAGGTGAGGTTTCTCCTACAGGGGCAGAGGTGGTTCATTAGTCCATTGATGCAATAGGATTTAAATTATAAAAACACAGCCTTTTCAGCCTTCAGGTGATACATAAATTTGCTGATGTATGTTACTGTCGGTATTGCTACATGGCCTTCTTCACCACCTCCGCCCCTGCCTACTCACTGCTCACCGCTCACTGACCTTACCCATCAACCCATCTACTCATTCACCCATCACCCCATACACTCATCAACCCATCAACTCATCTACTGCTCACTGTTGACTGTATTCTCGGCACCCTGCCTTTCTTTTTTCTTACTGAATCTTTTTGGACGGCAACGGACAAATCCCTAAAGCAGATATTCTGCAAGGTTTATCTTATACTTATTAGGATCAAGGGTCTTTACAATACTCCTCAGATATCTTCCTGTAGGGTCCCTCTCTGTAAGGTCAACCACCCATCCCTCTTTCAATCTTCTCCCTGAACTGTCCACTATAATCATCACCCGCGGTCTGTCGGCAAACAAGGGATTACACTCATACACAAGCCCCATCTCCTTTGTATCCAGCAATACCAGAGAACCTACAGGATAAACCCCTACCATATTAATAAAAAACTTGAAGAGAATGGGATCGATCTGTGTGCCTGCCCTTTCCATCATAACACTGAGCGCCCTGTCAGGTGGTAGAGGAACCCTGGAATATACCCTTGAAGATGTCATGGCATCATACTGGTCAGCAATAGAGACGATCTTGCTGTAGAAATCAAGGGGAAGCTTTCGACGGACCTTTGGATAACCACTGTGGTCATAATGCATGTGGTGTTCAAAGGCAACAATTGCACTCTGGATGGAGGTCTTGTCAAAACCCCTCAGTTTCAGTATTGTCCTTGCACCCCAGAAGGGATGTCTCCTTACAAGTTTCCATTCATCCTCAGTAAATGCTGTGGGTTTGTTAAGAACCTCAAGAGGAATTTCCATCTTTCCTATGTCATGAAACAGAGCCACAAGCCCCAGTTCAGTTAATGCCCTTCTGTGCAAGCCTATCTTCTGGCCTATTGCTATGGAAAGGATGCTAACGTTAACAGAATGATGATAGGTATATTCATCGTAATCCTTTATAGCTGTCATTCCTATAAGCAGGCTTTCTTCTGACAGAAGCGTATCCACTACCGATTCAACCACTCTCTTTGCCTTCTTAAGGCTAACCTTCTCTCCTGCCCTTATCTTGCTGATGACCCCTCTGGTGAAAGAAACAGCATTGAAATAGGTCTTTTTTACAAGCCTCCTCTTGTCTATTGATTCATCTTCCTTGATGTTCTTCAGTTTTTCGACCTGGATACTTTCTATTCGTTCAAGCAAGGACTCCATCTTCTCAAAGGGTGTGTTTGAGTAAGGTGCATTAAGGAAGGTCTTTAAAAACTCTTTCATATCCTCTTTTTTCAGAGATGATACAAATGAAACCGTCCCCAGTTCTCTTCTGCGAAACTCCCTTATGAGGAAATCAAAGTTCAATAAAAATTCGATGGGATATCTTACCCTGCTGTCATTGATATAGAAGAATTCTCCTATAAGGTCTATACGTACAGCACCTTCCTTCTCTATTAAA
>JAADHP010000136.1 GCA_013151785.1 Nitrospirota bacterium
GAGGTCTTTTTATCCTTTACTACCTGAAGAATCTTTATAGCAACTACAGGAGGTGAGGGAAGTCTTATGTCATCCCTTGTCAATTGTTCAAGTACATTCATATTATTTTCACACTAACCTAATTACCTTTTTAGTTATCGTGCCTTTATTATCTTATCGAACAAAATAATAAGACCTTTAATCTGCTGTTATCAGCATAGTCAGTTTTTATGGTATCATGTGATGTCTCTGAAGTGCCTCTGGAACATACCATTTGTGAATATTATAGGTTATGCCAATGGGCGAAGGCTTTATTCCCCTGAAACGTGCATGAACTATAGGCAATGCATCAGGCACGTAGAGAAATACATAGGGGGCATCCTCGGCCAGGATTTCCTGGAATCTATAGTAGATCTTCTTACGTTTCTGCTGATCAAACACCCTTCTGCCCATCTCAAGGAGTTTATCCACCTCCGGATTGCTGTAGGATATAAAATTAAATTCCTTTTCATGGGTCTTGCTCGAATGCCATATGTCATACTGGTCAGGGTCAAGCCCTATGGACCAGCCCAGGATTACGGCCTCAAAGCGTCTCTTGTCTATAAATTCATTTATAAAGGCACTCCATTCCACGAGCCTTACATTCACTTTTATACCCACCTGTTTCAATCTCCACTGGATAATGGTGGCTGTCTTTTCTCTCAGACTGTTGCCCATATTGGTGAGTATGGTAAACTCAAAGGGAACACCATTCTTCTCAAGCACACCATCACCATCCTTATCCACCCAGCCTGCCTCTTTCAGTAACTTTCTTGCCAGTTCAGGATTGTAATCATACCTCTGCACATCAGGATTATAGGGCCATGTATTGGGCACATAGGGGCCTGTAGCAACACTGCCGAGTCCGAAAAGTACCACATCGATTATCTCCTTCTTATCAATGGCATAGGATATGGCCTTTCTTACCCTTTTGTCCTTAAAAAAGGGATGTTTCAGATTGAATCCAAGATAGGTATAAGCGAAAACAGGGTAGCGGTATTTTCTGAAGTTCTTTCTGAAGTACTCAGTGTTTGTCTGTCTGGTATATTGAATAGGAGTCAATCCCATCATATCCACTCCCCCTGCCCTTAATTCCATAAACATGGTTGACTGGTCCGGAATAATCCTGTAAACGTAATAATCCAGATAGGGCCTGCCTTCGAAATAATCCTTGTTGGCCTTCAGTGTCAGGCTCTGTCCTGGTTCCCACTTTTCTAATATAAAGGGTCCCATACCTACAGGTTTTCTTCCAAAGTCTGTTTTGGTTATATCCTTCCCTTCAAGGAGGTGTTTGGGCAATATGGGCAGGTTGCCCCAGCTACTCAGGGCCGGTGCAAAGGGTCTCTTATAGGTAACCCTGAAGGTGTACTTATCCAGCACCTCTGCCTTCTCTACCTCCAGGAAATCCCCCTTGTAAGGAGTGGGGGTTTTATCACTGATAATGGTTTTGTAACCAAACATTACATCATCTGCTGTAAATTCCACGCCATCTGTCCATCTCACACCTTTTCTCAGATGGAAGGTTATTACACGTCCGTCCTGAGAAATATCCCATGACTCTGCAAGGTCTCCAATAAGGGTTAAATCTGTATCATACTTTACAAGGCCGTTGAAGATAAGTCCTGCCACATCATGGGATGCACTATCTCCTGCAAGCATTGGAACAAGGATACTGGGCTCACCAATGGAGCCCACTACAAGGGTATCACCATAGGCAGGCTTTGATTCCTTGTCTTCTGGTCCGTAACCTGAGATTACAGGTACACAAACAACAACCAGCACCAGGGGTATTAACAGTGGCCACAATTTCCGCATGTGTAATTATATCATCGGGATGTAAAAAAATTATAGTATATAACCCAAGAATGCCGATAGAAAGAAACATCCAAGCTACTAACGGATAGGTGGGTATTGGCTTTGAGCGGATTTCAATTTTGCACAAGATTCACCTGGATGGTGAATCGCAAAATTGCCTCGGAAGCGGACATGGATGTCCGCTGAGAAATTGGGGCCCCCGGAAAATCGCAGATTTTCTGGGGTGTAAGTTGAGCGGTAAAGCCAATATCCACCTATCCATAAAACTGACTGATGAGTCAATCGGCAAATTTACCATATAACAAGACGTTTATTTCTAATATCCACTTACTTTGAATTCAACCTTTGCTGTCTTATCTATAAATTTGACGACATTCAGGTGATTGTGTGATAATTAATTCATGAAATACATTCTATACATCATACTGTCGATAGCCATGCTGTCCTGTAGTACGCTTGGGAGCTACAAAACAGAAGGTGTAAAGTCAAAGCTCATATCTTCAGAAGAAAAAGAGAGTATAATCAAAACAACCCGGCATCAGTTCAGAACAGGACCACCCGGAGAAGCCTACTACTACTATATGGTCGGATACAAGGCAGAGCTTGATGGTAAGTGGGAGATGGCACTTGAATACTACAGAAAGGCATCCGAACTGGATCCATCTTCATCGTACCTGAAGATAAGAATAGGATATATCCTGTTACGGATGGGAAAGGTAAAAGAGGCCACAGAGCTTGCAGAAGGTATTGTTAAACAATTCCCTGATAACATAGCTGCCCTGAAGCTCCTCGGTCAACTCTACAATGGCCAGAAAAGAAAAGAGGATGCCATTGAGATATACAAAAGGATAATAAAGATAAATCCAGATGACACAGAATCTCATCTCTTTCTTGGTGTACTCTATGCCTCAGTAAAGAAATACGACAAGGCCATCGATACGCTAAAAAAACTTCTTGTAAAAAAGCCTGACAACCTTATGGCATTGTATTATATAGCCTCAATATATTTTGATAAAAGAGACTTTCAGAATGCAGAGAAATATTTCAATAAATGCCTGGAGATCAAACCTGACTTCGATACTGCCTATTTTAATCTTGCCCTTATAAACGAGCTGAAGGGCAATTCTGCAAAGGCTATAGAGTATTACAACAAAGCTGCCACTTTGAATCCACATAATATAGAAGCACGTGAACGATTATCCAGAATGTATCTGAAGGAGGAAAGAATTGAAGAGGCAATCAAGGAACTGAAAAAACTCAGTCATGAACTCCCCAAGAACATTGATATTCATAAAAGACTGGGACTTCTATACATGGACCAGAAGAAGTATGAAAAGGCAATAGAAGAGTTTCAGATTGTTAAGAAGGCACAACCCCGTGATGTGGTAGCAAGATATTACATATCAATTGCCCTTGAAGAACTAAAACGCTATGACATGGCAATAAAAGAGATAAAGGAACTCCTGGATATACAACCAAAGAACCTTAATGCATTACTACACCTTGCATATCTTTACACTGAAACAGAGAGATATGAAGAGGCGATTAAGACATATGATGAGCTTCTTGGTATAGAGAAAAAGGCAGACTTTTATATCTTCAAGGCCTTAAATTATTTAAAACTGAACAAACTAAAGGAAGCAGAAAAGACTCTGCTGATGGCATCAAAGGATTACCCTGACAATGCAGAGGTCTTCTTCAATCTTGCCATAATCTATGAAAAGATGAACCGTTTCGAAGACATGGTTAAGGCGCTCAAGAAAACGATTAAATTAGATCCTGAACATGCAGATGCATTGAATTATCTCGGGTATAGTTATGCTGACAGGGGGATCAACCTCCAGGAGGCATTAGAGTTGATCCAGAAGGCACTATCACTTAAACCTGACAGCGGCTACATCATTGATAGTCTCGGATGGGTCTACTATAAACTCGGTAAATACGAAAAAGCTCTGAAAGAGCTTAAAAGAGCACTTAACTATGTAGAAAATGACCCTGTCATATACGACCATATTGGTGATGTCTATCTTAAGCTTGGCAACAGAAAGAAGGCACTCAAGGCATACAAAAAGGCCCTGGAATTTCATGAAAAAGAGAAAGGGATAAAGGAAAAGATAGAGAAAAAGATCAGAAATCTCGTTCATGAAGATAACTCTTAAATCACCTGCCAAAATAAACTGGTTTCTCTATGTAACAGGAAAGCGAGATGACGGTTACCATAATCTTTTCAGCGGTTACCATAATCTTTTCAGCCTCATGCAAACGGTTTCACTCCATGACACCCTGCACTTTGAACCTTCTGATAACGGAGGTATCAATATTCTCTCCGATACTGCCATACCCGTAAAAGAAAACCTTATCTTCAGGGCAGCAATGGCATTGAAAAGTCATACAGGATATCACGGAGGCGTCAGGGTCACTCTTCACAAGGAAATCCCCATGGAGGCAGGCCTTGGCGGTGGAAGCAGTAATGCAGCAACCACCCTGCTGGGTCTGAACAAACTCTGGAATCTAAGACTCTCTGAAAAAGAACTCTTGGAGCTTGCCTCGGATATAGGCTCGGATGTGCCATTTTTTATCTTTCAGGAACCTGCACTGGTAGAAGGAAAAGGAGAAATTATAACACGGATGAAGTTCAACCGCCCTATGGAGGTCTTTATCCTGATTGTAAAGCCACCCTTTGGAGTATCCACGAGCAGGGCATATAAAGAGATAAAAAATTACAGCAAGCCAGACAACTCTGTAGTTGAACATATAAAGGATGTTTTTTTTAATAAGAGATATGATCTCCTGCCAGAGATAATGGTAAATGACCTTGAAAGGCCTGTATTCAGACTCTATCCCGAATTGAAAGAGATCAAAAAGACACTCTTGAATTACGGCGCCATAGGTGCCCTGCTTTCTGGTAGCGGATCATCCCTCTTCGGTGTCTTCAAGGAAAGTGACATGGCTGAAAAGGCATCAGAATTGTTTAAAGACGGATACTGGACAAGGATTGTAGTACCTACATAGATCTCTACAATGTCAAAAGGGCATCCATCTCCAATGCCTCTGCAAGAGACTGTTCCTTAGTCCTGTTAAGTTTTTCCTCATCAAGCCTGAATTCAAGGAGCACCGCTTCAAGCTCATCAGACCAGTATCCATCATCCTCGAATCTCGGGAAATACATCCTTGAGAGTCCCTCTGCGATTGCCACTACTGAGGCTGTCTCTTTGAATGTACCTGCTGTGGATGGTCGGTGATGACATCCGACAGCAACTACTATCTCTTCATTTAGATTGGCTGACTTTAAAAACTCCTCACCAGCAATGGTATGGTCAATACCAAAAACTGATCTTTCCTTTGAGAGAAGGTCTTCGTTATAGATCAAATTTAGATATTGTTCTTTATCAATACACAAAAAAACCACTCTACCTATATCATGTAACAGCCCTGAAACAAATGTTACTGCTCTGTCAACATTGCTTATATGATCTGCGAGGTTAGCTGCTATGATTGCTACCTCATAGGAATGCTTCCACAGGTTACTTACATTGCTGAGTTTTGTCTTGTCCAGGAGTTTGAAGGTGGTTGCTCCAAGACAGATTCCCTTAACAAGGTCATAACCAAGGAACATCACTGCCTGCTCAATAGACACAATCTTGCCCGAGTGTCCAAAATAGGGTGAATTTGCCACCCGTAAGATCCGCTCTGTTATGGATTGATCATGCTTTATAATCT
>JAADHP010000272.1 GCA_013151785.1 Nitrospirota bacterium
GTCGTACATGGGCATTTCGTGGGCCCACCACCATACTCCAGGAAGGACTTCCACCTGATTATGAATTTCATGGTGCTGTGGCAAGAGAGGTTCTGGATGAATGGGGAAACTGGGCAGAGAAGGAGCCGCCTTCAGAGGTGCCTCCGGATATAAAACCCCCCCGGCTTGTGCAAAGGGGAGTGATAATCATGAAGGTAGAAGAGTGCTATAGCTATAAGCCTGAGGAAGCAGGCAAAAAGATTCTTTAATTAATCTAAAAAACAGGGAGGCAAGGAGGTCAATATGGCTAAATTAACACCAAGAATGAGAAACTGGCTTGAGGGTCTCGGAGCCCATATCGGTACAGCCACAAAAAAGGGTTTCCCCACAGTAATAGTTGTAGATTCAGCAAAGGTTGAAGGTGACAATATCGTGAAGTTTCAGCTATCAGATGCCCAGGTAGAGCAGATCAAACAAAACATCGAAGAAAATCCCAGGGTTGCATTGGGTCCTGGAGGACTGGGCAGTATTCGTGCAGCCTACCAGTTCAAGGGAGCTGCGAGACTGGAGGGGAATACCCTGATAGTTGAGGTAAACGAGATCTATTGTACAAAGCCAGGCCCAGAGGCAGCATTAAGGCTGGATGTACTGCCATACGAAAGCGTTATCAAGTTTGAGACCACCCGCTGGAGAGACACAGGTCCGCCAAAATAAAAAAGGCCTGTGGATTCTTCAGGCTTTGATGAACATTTCGCTTAAAAGGGAGGTAACAAAATGGAGGCTTACAAGAAAAAGGTCGTCCCGGGTACTATAAACCCCAGATGGCCCAAGAAAAAGGTGGTTAAATGGTTGGAGCTTGGTGCCATTCCTGCCATTGTAGGCATGTGGTTTCCTGACTGGGCAGGCCAGTATATCCATAAAATGTCCGGCGAACCCTATATATTTCCCCCGTCTCTTGCCTTCCCTCCTGTCATAACCTATATAGGTGCAGTGATTCTCCTGAAGGCATGTCTTGAGGGTATCAAGGATATGGGATGGCATTACAGGGGTGCCAGGATTTCGGGTACTCTGGCAATCATAAGTGCTGGATTGAGTATCATCTCCCACTTCTTTATTCAACAGGGCTCCATGGTTGCCTTTGCCGTGACAATCCTGTTCATAGGACTGGCTGCATTCTTTGCAACAGGATTCTTCTGGTTCACCATTGCAAAGGTGGCAGAGATCAGCATCGAGACAAGGATGGAGGTCACCAAATATGTTGTTCTGGCCTTGAATATAATTGCCATTATAGTGGGAGCAATAACGGTTATCTCAATTCTTACCGGTTCTTCCAGCTGGCCGACTCTGCTCAGACTCACGGTTATAATCTTTACCGTGGCCTTCCTGTTCTGTCGTTATGGAGTATACTGTTACAAGACACAGAAATCCATTGGTGCAGATTTTGTGGTACCACCGGAAGAACAGTTCTGGGTATAGTGACCATGGTTACCGGAAAAGATAGACCCAAACCCGGCGATAAAGTTCATAGCAGTGGTATGGTAGAGTCTTACACCTCCCATACACCCCAGAAAATCTTCCGATTTTCCGGGGACCCCTCATTCTCAGCGGACTTCCATGTCCGCTTCCGAGGGAATTTTGCGATTTGTCAGAGCTTTGAGGGGCAAGGCCCCTCAAACTCCACAGAGTATAATCTGTTTTTTCCTTTTCTCCGGGGTCTCAGGGGCAGAGCCCCTGAAGACCAATCTTGTGCAAAATTCAAAACCGTTCAGACTCTACCATACCACTGCTTCAGTAATCTTTCTTTATCCTTAATGGCCGGTTTGGGGAAAAATGGTCTGAACCTATCACAGGGTGGTAACGAGGCGGAAATATAAAGAAATGGACTGTTAATTAAGAAAAATTTAACCTCTTAAGAAAGGAAGTGTGAGCAATGGAAAGAGAAATTATTGCAACTTTCAGGGCGGCAACTGCCAAACCAGATTTCCTCACCACTGAAAAGTTCGATGCCATGCTCGGAGGATGGGGTGTATTCAACCTGGGTGTATGGGCTGCGGCAAATGTGATAGCCAAAGAGATCAGCAAGGGCAAGAAACTGAAACTGGAGGTGACAAATGAGCCCCACACTGATGTGGATGATATTGCCCGTAAGGCAATCAAGGTGCTGATGCAGTGCGGTGCAGACCCTGCAAATGCAGCACTGGCCACAGCTACGCTGCTTTACTGGGCAGGTGTGAATGTCCAGTGTGGTATTCCCTGTCCGAACAGAAAGCTGGGAGCAGTAGCCAGGATGGCAGCAGGTATTCCTTCAGGCCGTGTCTCTTCCATCCCCACAGAGAAGCTGAACAACAAGATCTCAGGCTTTGCAGCCACCCTCGCAATCTATCAGGCGCTGGAGAAGGAGCATCTTGCACCCTTTGATTCCAGACTCCTGCCCCTGGGTATTGGTGGAAGCCCTTTTGTAGGCCATACTGCAATTGGTGAGGACCACCTCTTTCCGAAGCTGGGACAGAAGCTTGCCAGGATCGGTACCAGGGCGATGATGAAGGCCTATGAATCAGCAGGCATGCGCAGATGTCGCTGGATGTCCGCTCTCCTGGGCACTGCGGCAGCCCTTGAGATAATCCATCCTGATGCATATGTGGGAGAGGAATACGGCCAGTTTCTTGTTACAAGGACTCCCGAGGTTGTGGCAAGGGCAGCGGTTGAAGAGGCAGGTATGCCAGAGGTGATCCATATCCGCGGGACAGATGAGGAACTCAAGACAGCTCGTGTCATAGGCGACCTTGCCATAATACTGAAGGATTCAGGCACACCCACGGTTGTGGGTATGATAATGTTCAACGAGATATGTTCCATAATCAAAGAGGGAGCAGCCCTTGGTGTTGGACGTGCGGGAGGGCCTCTGCTTCTGCCACTGAATCACTGGGTTACTGCTCCCTCGCTTGCGCTGTATCTGTTCGGAAAGGGTGCTACCCAGGATGAGATAATCTCCATAATCCGCAAGATGATGGACGGGTACTTCCAGAAAGAGGATGCCACGGTTGCCACGAACATACTTGCACGGAGGGCTGAATTCATTGAAAGAGGCCCCCTTACAGATGCAATAATCAGGGCAACAGAGCCTGGTATGTGCAATTCAATCTCAAAAAGGGCTATCTATGCCTATGAGCAGATGAAATCAGGAAAGTCCCTGACAGAACTTCTTGAAGATGTCCAGAAGAGACATATTGAGGCAATTGCCAGCTCGGTTGCAAGGATGATGAGCAAGGTATTGAACAAAGAGATCGAATACATAAAGTTCAAGAATGTTAGACCTGGTGCAGGAAGACGGACTCATAAGTTTGCCCAGAGGCATTTTGCCTTTGATGCCTATGTGGATGTGGAGGTGAAGGTAGACGGGAAGGTGTATGAATGGGAAAATCTCTTGGCAAAGGTGGCTCCAGAGGCCCTACTGAAAGGTGACAAGGAGACGATGGATGCCCTTGGTGCCGTTGGTATGGCTGTCACAGAGCTTCTGAACGCAGGGGCATGTTCCATGGATGTGGTCGTATGCGCATGTATGGCTGCTGCCATGGGAATGGACCCCAAGGAGGCAGCAGAGAAAGCAGCAGAGGTGGCAAATGTAATCATTTCCATGCCTTCGCAGGGGCTCAAGAAGGCTACCCAGCTGGCCTCTGATATAATGAAGGGGCTTGACTTCTGAAAGGTTATCAGAGAAGGGTATGATATCAAGGAAGGATTATTTTGACAGGGTGATGGTGCTGGGTCAGTATTGTTATCCCGAGCGGGCTGAAGAGGCAGTATTGCTGGTGCTGTCCTGTCTAAAGCATCTCCTTTCCGAGGAGGCTGCCAGGGGTATAAAGGAGATGCTTCCGGAGCCTGTCAGAGGGCTATGGGAAGAGGCTGTATTCAATAACAATTATGATGAAGATGAGGTGGACTGTATAACCCTGGCAAAAAGACTTGGCAACTATCCCTACAGGGCAGCGGCTGAAAGGGCCTTTGAGGTGGTGTTTGCATCCATCAGGGAACTCACAGACGAACAGAGGAGAGAGGCAATCAAGACCCTTCCTCTGACTGTTCAGCCGCTTTTTGAAAGAGCAAAATCATGTGCTATTGATGGTTCTGCAGAGGATTTCCTTTGAAGGTAAAAAGGTTGCTAAGTTTTAGCAACGTATATTTTTAAAAGAAGGAGTTGCAGGTATTATGGAAAAGAATGCTCGTATCATACTTGCACAGGTGGATCATGTTTCAGGTGAGGTCCTGGGGTTTGCGATAGAGAGACTCATGGAAATGGGTGCCCACAATGTTCAGCTTATCCCCACCATTACCAAAAAGAACAGACCCGGGAATATCTTAATAATTGATACCGATGAAAGACACGAGGAGCGTATTGCTGATTTCCTCACAAGGGAACTCAAGATCTCAGGTTACCACAGGATCCATACCAGTCATGTATTCCACAGGGTTACATTTGTTGAAAAGTCCCTTCATCTGAATGTTAATGGAAAGAGTAAAACATTGCAATGCAAGTTCAAGATCATCGGGGATCCCTCTGCTCCCCTGTCTATTGATATAGAACATGACTTCCTTGTGGAGGTCCAGAAGATAATCAACAGTATCTCTGATACCTATATCTCACTAAATGATCTCAGAAGCAGCATTGAGACGTCTTTCAGTAATTCTTCAGATGAGATAAGAGTGGAAATAGACCCGGATTCAGATATAAAGATAAGGAAGAAATAAGTAAGATTGGAATTAGATTTTTAAAAGGGAGGTAAAGGTTGCTACAAACTCAGGAAGTCACATCAACAGAGAAGAAGTTCTTTCATCTCAAGGAGATACT
>JAADHP010000207.1 GCA_013151785.1 Nitrospirota bacterium
CCTGCATTAAGTTCAACTTCATTTCCGGACTTAAATGTAGCCTCCATAGTGGCAGGGTTAATAGACTCAGGGATGGTCCCGAGCAGATGCAGGTATTTTCTCAGGTGAGTTTCTGTAATAAGATTCAGTCGGTAGCTGTAGGTCTCTGTAAGCCATGCAAGGAGTTCAATCAGTGTAATGCCAGGGTCTGTAATATTATGGTCTGTCCACTGTGGGGCATACCTGGGTATCAGTCCCCTTGCCTCAGAGACTAATTGTTCAAAAGTCAGGTCATCAAGCTCTGGTTTCGGTAAACTCATCCTGTCTCCTCTTTATTCATAAGCTTTACCTTACAGTGGCATAAATGCCGCCCGCGGGCCAGTCTCCTCTGCCCGTTTATGCAACATTAAGGTTTGTTTTTATATCTATATCACCCGGATATATAAGAGAATACTCCGGCAGAAGATATTTATCTCCGGATACTCTATAGGTCTTACCATCTTCAGTAACAAGGACAAGACTTGCGGTATTTACATACGCTACACCTTCAATCTCCTGGATAAGGGCATACAGGTCAGATAGACAGGGGACACTGCCAAACTCCCATCCCATCCCATCTTTCCCGCCACTGAGGGGATGGAGAAATTCTCTTGTCTTTTTTGTGGTTTCAGTGTTGATGATAGGGATCATGTCGATTCTGTTTGTTGTCAACTCAGCCTGGACATTGATTTTTATATATGCGGGGTTTACTACATGTATCTTTGCAAGGTTACTTGCCCTTTCCTCTACATACCCCTTGATCTGTTTCCTCAGGACAGATGTGGCAAGGGGCATTGCTTCGTCACTGTATGGAACAACTACTATTGTTATATGACCTCTCCGGCGTTCCAGCTTGTCATCAAGGTCAGGGATGACCTTTACCCTTGCAATACTCCTTGATGCTTCAAAGGCAAGGTCGTAATAATCCTGAACTGAGACCGCCCTGTTTCTGTGGCGAAGGTAGCTGCTTCCTCTTTTTATCAGTAGCTCCGTGTCCTCTGTATTGCATCCTCCGGCCGAGGCAACAGGGTTGTAAACATTATCAATAAAGGGTATTGTACTTTGAAGTTCCTTTATCTCCCCGGCAGGCAGATTGCCCCTCTTTCCGCCGCCTGTCTTGTAGGTAAGCCTGATGTTATCCGTACCTGCAGGGGGTATCTTACCGTGATCCCCGTCGCCAAAGACTACCTCTCCTGAGACCCTGTCTGTAATATAGTGTCTATCTGCTGCAGTGGAGTCAACAAAACTCTCCACTGCATTCCATCTCATCCAGAAGCCTGTAAGTTGTCCATACTCATTGTATTCTTCCTTTACCATGTCTGGTTCTTTCTTAAGCTCATTTCGTTCAGCCTCTGAGAGTGAGTTCAATTCGTTTATCCATAATATCTCATTGATTACAGGTGTCCTGGCTGTCTGAAAGGTCTCACCAGCCTGACCGCTGCTGGAGCCAAGGGTTTCATCCTCTATCGTCTCTGTCTGAACCGCTATAACTGCATTGAGATAGATGCCATTTATTACAGGTGGGACTTTTTTGACATCTTCTTTTGCCAGGTTTTTTATAACAAGAGGGATTTCTTCTTCACAGTCTGGTACCTCTTTGTCATCTGTAGGCATCTTTTTATTATCTCCGGGAGTTGTGTATATCTTCTTTTGCGTCTGGATATCGGTAAGTATCGTGGGTTTGGTAAGTATCCTGGATATAGACAGGTAAAGAAGTGGAGTAAATCGGGGTAGATACAATTTTTTTATCATAGAGGAAAAATTTCCACCAGCAGATAATTCACATAGACTCCAGGAAGTATCAGTAATCACTCCTCGTATCCAGTACACATTATCTATGCCAAAGAGCGTCAAATGCGACATTTCATCTTCAAGGGAAAACATTATCGTCCCTGACCTTGTCAGCCCCCTTGTCTCATCCAGCACATCCAGATTCTTCCAGTTGCCGTCTTTACTGAAGTACTGCCACTTTACTGTTGGTAAAGGCTCATTATCAGGATAGGTATAGTATCTATCCACATCTATATAGAGACTGTATGGTCCTTTCTTCAGTGGCTCAGTAAAACAGAAATACAGGGCAGGGTATTTATCAGAGAGAAACTCAAAGGGCCTGAACGTGTCCTTTGGGTTCTTTATCTGAATCTGAAGGTTATTTTCCGTGAGAATGTGTTCAGGTGTGAGAATGTCTTCAGATATCTGACCTTCACTGTCAAGAGAATAGCTGAGTTTCAGGTCTGTTATAAGAGGAGGATGAAATTCGCCTTTTTCTACGCTGTTATCGCTTATCTCATATTCCTTTCCATAGTCCCCCCCAACAAGTCTTAACCTTATCCAGTAACTCTCTTTTCCATTGATGGAGGTTTTTTTGATTCCCGGTATCTCTATCTCTATCTTTTTCTCTTTCGTATTATCAGAGGTTAGATTTTCTTCTATCTTGAGACCACTCCATCCCTCACCATCCCAGTATTCCCAGGAAAGCTGCGGGGTGTTTTCTTCAGATGAAGGGGAGCCTGGTGTAAGAAAAAATCTCAATGTAACCTTATAATCTTTCTTGGAGAAGACCTCCTCAGAGCCGATATAGCATGTATCGTATAGTCTGGGCTCTTTGCCGAAGGGATAAAACTTAAACGTATCTGGCTGGACAGGAACAGGAACATCGTTTACAAAAACCAAATCTGGCGATATCCCCTCGGGAATCTCCTCACGCTCTCCGGCAACTATCCCTGTTTTATCGTAGAATGCCTTTCCGGCTGCCTCAAGTATGTTCTCTGCACGATGGACAGGGCAATCAAGGAGCCTTGAGACCTCTGCAGGGGAGAGAGATGTGAGTTCGTCAACAAACCTGATATTTCTCTTATAGAGTTTTTCAGAAAACACCTTGCCAACACCATGAACATTTGTTACAGGAATCCTTATCAGTGTGGATTTATCCTGTTTAAAAGATTCAACAGAGATTTTAATATCTTCAATCTCCAAGGACTGAGCTGATTTTTCTTTTTCTGTTAATCTACACCTTATCCATCGGCTTTTGATATTGTGAATCTCGGCTTCCTTGATAGATGAAGAGTATTTTTCTAATTCCACCTCTACGTTAGGGCTTTCATTTTTTTTGACTCTAACCCGCTGGAACTGTTTCCACTCCATTTCTTTGGTTTCATTATCATCAGATATATATTCCCATGAAACTCTACCCTTATCTGTAAGTATATTAAGCCCTCTGCCTGAGATGGTTAATATTATCCTGCCGTTCTTTATATTCAGGATATCAGTATCACCAATATAGAGGATGTGATTTTGAAGATTATCTCCCATGAGGATATTCATGGGGACCACACCATCAATCAGGTCAGACTGATCAATTATGTTGTCGGTGTCAGGTATGAATGCAAAGATAGCAGTAAGTTTTGAAGGTGTGAGCACAAGGGTCTTTTCTGTCTCAAATACTACAGGTTCGCCTTCGCCGTCCTTTCCTGCCACCTTTGTAGAGACAGGCACCATTATGTCCTCAGAGGTTCCCTCTGTCAGGGCAAAGACCATAGGTGCTGCCGCAGGCTGAGGTGCGAGAAGTTTTGTATCAATCGTTTCAAGAAAACCCAGATAGTGCCTCAACGGGGCAAGGTTGAGCCTGTCAATGATGGACAGAAACATCTCTGTAAATATCCCTGCAAGGGCAAGGCCGGGGTCTGTCTCATCCGGTGGGGTCCATTCAGGCACAAAAAATGGAGCCTTTGCCTTTATATCCTTAATAATCTTCTCTCTTGTTATATCCCGTATTTTGGGGTTTCGCATCCTATGCCTCTTTCAGATAAAATGGATACACAAGGTTAGACCTGTTGTTTGTACTCCTTATCCGGTAGTCGATCTTGACCAGTACCTTCCCCTCATCTATCTCCTCTGTGGAAACCTCTACATTTACAACCTCAACCCTGGGTTCCCATTCGGTTATCGCCTCCCTGACGCTTTTTTCTATCAGGGTGAGGGTGGCTGTATTTATCGGTGAAAAGACCAGTTCGTGTATGCCGC
>JAADHP010000269.1 GCA_013151785.1 Nitrospirota bacterium
CTAATGATTTGTTTTGACTGGTTCTTTCCAGAATCTGCAAGAACTCTGGCATTGTCAGGAGCCGAGATAATCGCTCATCCTGCCAATCTTGTACTCCCCTACTGTCCCGTGGGTATGCCCATCAGGTGTCTTGAGAACAGGGTTTTTGCCATAACTGCCAACAGGATTGGAACAGAGGAAAGAAAGAAGGGTAAAAGATTCATTTATATCGGGATGAGTCAGATTGTTTCACCAGAGGGTACAGTGCTTGTTCGTGCCCCTGAAGAGAAGGAAGAGTTTCGGACAACAGAGATCGACCCCTCCAGAGCAAGAGACAAAAGTATCAATAGATACAATAACCTCTTTTCTGACAGGAGGAAGGATCTGTACGCACTGTAAGATGAAAATCAAGAAAAGCCTCACGAGAGACAGTATTTGTGGCATCGAATTGTATCAGCACAAGGATGGATACCGGTTTTCCATTGATTCAATCCTGCTTGCGCATTTTACAAGGATTACAAAAAAGACCAGAAATGTCATAGATCTTGGAGCAGGCTCTGGTATTATAGGACTTATACTTGCCAGAAGATATGGCTGGATCTCGATAGACCTGATAGAACTCCAGGAGGGGCTCTATAAATTATGCCTGGAGAATATTAAAATAAACAAACTTGAGGACAGAGTGCGGGTATTCAGATATGATATAGCCAGGATACACAAGGGCCTTTGCAATGAACTCAAGCCAGAAAGCGTGGATATTGTGGTTACAAATCCACCCTTTAGACAGCCCGGGACAGGCAGAATAAGTCCAAATGATGAACGTGCCATTGCAAGACATGAGATGGCATTAAATTTGAGTGACCTCTTCTCTTCAGTCCGCTTTGTACTTAGAAACAGGGGAAGACTCTTCATGATATATCATCCCTTCAGACTCACTGAAATAATCAGCACTATGAAGGAAAAACAACTTGAATTAAAGAGAATCAGATTTGTACATCCCCGAAAAGGTAGAGAGGCAAACATGGTTCTTATGGAGGCTGTTAAGATGGGATCTGTGGAATTAAAGGTAGAGCCACCTTTATTTATTTACGAAAATAAAAACTATAGTAAAGAAGTTAATGATATTTTTGAGTATTTTGCTTGTAAAAATTGACCATAACATGTATAATTAACTCCTATGGGGAGGTTGAGCAGTATACAAAATCCGAGATCTTCTACTGACCGCCAATCCTGTATTTGTCCATCCCACCCCTTTCAACTACCCTGGTTATCGGAAATGAAGGAAAGATTTTACCTTGCTATATCCCTATCCTGTTGTTGTAATTGTGCTCTAATGGTAAGGGGTGATTCCTTATGAAAAGGGGAGGGATAAAGCTAAAGATAATCACCCCCATAGTATTGCTTATGGTGGTCTTTGCAGTTCTTGCACTTTTGCGTACAGGGTTTATTATTTCTGATGTGCTTGACCATTACAGACAGGACATCATCAGGCAGGATAAGCATCGAATCAGTATGTCCTTGAAGGGAAAAAAGAACATAAAAGATATTATTGATACACTGAAAACAATCCTTGACGAGACCTATTACAAGTACAGAGTGGTTTCAAAGAACAGGATTCTCTATGAATCAGCAGGTTTTCCCCTCTCCATTTATACGGGCAAAAGCGGTTTTTTGAGGGACAAAAAGAAGAACGACCTGATTGGCTTTAAGTATCGAATCAAAAATACCGATGATGATATAATTGTCTTCAGGAGTATTCCTCTTACAATAAAGCTTGAAAAAGACCTTGGTTCGACCCTCACAATATACTCTCTGTCAGTGGTACTCATGATCATCAGTCTGCTTTTAATTATGAAAAGGAATTTTGTCAATCCCATCAGAAATATTATCACTAAAATCAACAAAGGCGAATGCGCCCAACCAGTGAATATAAAAGAGATAGACAATCTCATCGAGGTGATAAATGACGCACTTGCCACTGTTGAATTGAAAAAACAGCAGATGGAGATACTTCATAATATTGCAGTCTCATTGAATAAGGACATGACCTTTGACGAGATTATGGATACCATCCTGGAAAGATCAAGGGTGCTAATTGATGCGAATCTGTCTGCCTTTGCCCTTTATGATGAGGAGGGAAGATTCAAGACGTTAAGGGTTTACGGGCTGGATGGTAGAAGGGTGTTTCAGAGGATTGGTCATCTCCCAGAGGGCAGAGGGATACTGGAGTTGATGAAGTTAAGCCTTGTGCCTGTAAGGATTAACGATCTGGAACATCATCCAGCTTTTTCTGGCTCCTTTCCAGAAGGGCATCCTGTAATCAAAAATTTTATTGGATATCCAATTTATTCAAGCACTGGCAAACCCCTTGGCGCGTTGTATTTTGCAAACAAACGTAATGGCGAGTTCACTGAGGAGGATGAACGTACTTTGATGGCAATTGCCTCGGACACTGCAGTGGCAATACAGAGGGTACGAGAGCTTGAGGAGATCAGGAGATTCAAAAAGATCATGGAAAGTGCCTTTGATATTATTGTTATAACTGACAGTGAGGGGAAAATCAGATATGTTAATAATGCATTCCAGTCATTGACAGGCTATTCCAGAGAAGAGGTTCTTGGCGTGTCTCCAGCAATACTGAAAAGCGGGTTGCATGAAGATGATTTCTACAAGGAACTCTGGGAAACAATAACCTCCGGAAGGGTATGGAAGGGAGAGTTTATCAATAAAAAGAAGGATGGTGAACTCTATATCGCCTCTGCAGCGATCTATCCCCTCTTTTCTGAAAAAGGGGAGATTACACACTTTGTATCAATTCAGCGTGATATAACAGAGGAGAAGAAGCTCTATGAGCAATTATTAAGGGCACAGAAAATGGAGGCCATAGGAACCCTTGCGGGTGGCATAGCCCATGATTTCAACAATATCCTTTCCGCTATCCTTGGCTATGCAGAGATACTGAAGGAAGAGCTTGGTGGCAATCATAAACTGTCAAAGGCAGTAAATATTATTGAGAATTCTGCGCAGAGAGGCTCTGATCTGGCAAGGCAGATACTGAATATAACAAGGAAGGAAAAGATGGAATTAAAGGTGATAAATATCAACAGGATTATCAATGATTCCCTGGAGGTGTTGAAGAGAAGCATCCCAAAGGATATTGAACTGGATATCTCCCTGCAGGAGGGGTTACCTCCTGTAAAGGCTGATCCCACTCAGATGCAGCAGATGATCATGAATCTGGCCATAAATGCAAGGGATGCCATGTCCACTGGTGGGAAGTTGACCATCTCAACCAGTAAAGTAGGTAATGAAAATGGTGCGGCAAACGACCTTGTTTCAGATAATGGTTACATCAAGATATCTGTTTCAGACACAGGTACAGGTATTGAAAAGGATATGCAGACCAAGATATTTGATCCCTTTTTCACGACAAAGGAACGGGGTAGTGGAACCGGACTGGGGCTTTATATAGTGCATTCCATAGTCACGAACCATGGAGGATATATTAATCTCTACTCTGAACCTGGTAAGGGAACACGATTCAACATTTACCTTCCTGTATACCATGGAAAGGTGGAGTCAGAAGATCGGGATTATAAGCTTGACGATCTAAAAGGTGCCGGACTGATTCTGGTTATTGATGACGAACTGGAGATACGCGAGCTTACGAAGGATATACTCTGTCCTCTGGGATATGATGTGATAGCTGCCCATAACGGTTCTGAGGGTTTGAGAATTTTCAGGCAGCGCAGAAAGGAGATATCACTTGTTATCCTTGACATGATTATGCCAAAGATGAACGGAGCAGAGGTTTTCCAGAGACTCAAAAATATTGATGACAGGGTAAAGGTGCTGTTAAGTTCTGGTTACAGTCATGAGGGACTTGCTGGTATAAATGAATTAATAAAGAGCGGTGTCAGAGGTTTTATACAGAAGCCTTTTACAAGAAAGACCCTTGCCAGGAAGATCAAGGAGATCCTCTCGGAAAAATAGTATCCAAATCCAGCTGTAAGAATAACAACGAATAACTGAAAGCAGTGGTATGGTAGAGTCTGAA
>JAADHP010000090.1 GCA_013151785.1 Nitrospirota bacterium
AGGGGGTCCCCAGAAAGTCTTAATGACTTTCTGGGGTGCATCGGGATGTGAAAAGGCTATACCCATTGCCTGACCAATGAGTCAAAGTGCAAAATTAGGGTCTTTGCATATTATTGATTTTTCTATATCTTTTTACTGCCTGCAGATGTTCCCTTTCAGTGGTGGAAAAGATATGCCTGCCATTACCTTTATAAACAAAATAAAGATAAGGCACATCTGCAGGATACAATGCTGCCCTGATAGAGGCGATACCAGGAGATGCAATAGGTCCGGGAGGCAATCCTTTGATAATATACGTATTATAAGGAGACTTTCTTGATATATCCTGCCTTGTCACTATGTGTCTTTTGCCTTTAAGGTCGTATATGGTAGTGGGGTCTGCCTGAAGCGGCATTCCACGTTTTAATCGGTTATGAAATACTGCAGATATGAGAGGTCTTTCCTCATCTACCCTGGCCTCTTTTTCAATAATAGAGGCCAGGGTTAATACCTCCAACTCTGAAAAACCCATCTTCCGGGCTGTCAATTTCATCTCCTCTGTAAAGTGACTTCTCAGATTATTAACCATTGTTTTTATAACATCCTCTGCATCAATCCCGAGGGGAAATCTGTATGTATCAGGGAAAAGATACCCTTCCAGCGATGGGCCATCAATCCCCAGGGAATCAAGAAATTCTCTGTCAAAGGCCAGTTCCAGAAATCTCTTTTTATTCAGGATACCTGCCTCGTCAAGCCTCTGCGCAATCTGCCACAGATTAAGGCCCTCGGGGATCGTAACGGTTATCTCCACAACCCTGCCCTCAATCAGTTTTTTCAATATTCCATAGGGAGAAACAGTCTCGGAAAAATGATAATAACCCTTTTTTATTCTTCTGTCAGCATCGGTCAATCTTCCAACAATCTCAAAGAGGAATCCATCCTTCACCAACCCTTTCTTTTTTAAAAGATCAACAATTTGATCAAAGGGCATTCCAGCATTTATCTTTATATCAACAGGCCTCTGAATATCTCTGGGGATAAAGAATGTGGAGAAATACAACAGGATAACACTGATTATGAGGACGAGGGTTTGTACAAGATAAGTCTTTTTTAACATTTCCAGGCTTTCTTTAGTAATATTACACTGAATGGAGTGTTTAATTATATCCAAAGTGAGGAGAAAATAAAAAGGGCGGCATATACCATGCCGCCCTTTTGGGTTATTTGATCTTTTAATACATATCCATTCCAGGACCAGGTGCTGGCATCTTTTCCTCTTTCTCTGGCAACTCTGTGATCATCACAGATGTTGTCAGGAGAAGTGATGCCACAGATGCAGCATTCTGAAGCGCTGTCCTGGTAACCTTTGTGGGGTCGATTATACCCGCCTTCATCATGTCAGTGTATTCCTCTTTCTGTGCATCAAAACCATAGTTAGGATCATCAGAGGCCTTTACCTTTTCCACGATTATGGAACCCTCAAGGCCAGCATTATTGACAATCTGCTTGATAGGTTCCTCAAGGGCCTTCTTGATGATGTCCACACCAATCTGCTCATCACCCTCTAATTTCAGTTTCTCCACAGCAGAGATGCATCTCAGCAGTGCCACACCACCACCGGGAACAATACCCTCCTCAACAGCAGCCCTTGTTGCATGCAGTGCATCTTCCACCCTTGCCTTTTTCTCCTTCATCTCTGTCTCTGTAGCAGCACCCACGTTGATCACAGCCACGCCACCGGCAAGCTTGGCAAGGCGCTCCTGGAGCTTTTCCCTGTCATAATCAGAGGTGGTTTCCTCGATCTGGGTCTTGATCTGTTTGATACGACCCTGTATCTTGGCAGGCTCACCTGCACCTTCAACTATTGTTGTGTTTTCCTTGTCAATGGTTACCTTCTTGGCACGACCAAGGTCACTGAGCTTTACATTCTCAAGCTTCATTCCAAGGTCTTCGGATATTACCTGACCGCCTGTGAGGATGGCTATATCCTCAAGCATGGCCTTTCTTCTCTCACCAAAGCCAGGTGCCTTTACTGCACATACCTGAAGGGTGCCACGGAGTTTGTTAACCACCAGTGTGGCCAGTGCCTCACCCTCTACATCCTCTGCAATAACAAGCAGTGGCTTGCCCATCTTTGCGATCTGCTCAAGCAGAGGAATCAGATCACGCATGCTGGATATCTTTTTATCATGTATCAGGATGAACACATCCTCCAGGGTGCACTCCATTCTTTCAGGGTCAGTAATAAAGTATGGAGAGATGTAGCCCCTGTCGAACTGCATACCCTCAACCACATCAAGGGTGGTGGCCATACTCTTTGCCTCTTCAACAGTAATCACACCATCCTTGCCAACCTTGTCCATGGCATCAGCAATCAACTCACCAATTGAGGGGTCATTATTGGCAGAAATAGCGCCTACCTGGGCAATCTCCTTCTTGTCCTGCACGGGTTTGCTGAGTTTCTTGAGTTCCTCCACTGCGGCATCTACTGCCTTCTCAATACCCCTTTTGAGATCCATGGGATTGGCACCCGCAGCAACATTCTTCATACCCTCACGATAGATGGCATAGGCAAGCACTGTGGCGGTTGTTGTACCATCACCGGCGGTATCAGAGGTCTTTGAAGCAACCTCTCTCACAAGCTGTGCCCCCATATTCTCAAAGGGCTCCTTAAGTTCTATCTCCTTTGCCACGGTTACACCGTCTTTTGTGATATTGGGAGAACCGAACTTCCTGTCGATGATTACATTTCTTCCTTTTGGACCAAGGGTTGCCTTTACAGCATCAGTAAGTATTGTCACACCCTTGAATATGGAATTTCTTGCCTCTTCATTAAAGATCAACTGTTTTGCAGCCATACTCTCAACCTCCTTGATAGAATTTTTTACTCTTCAACAATCCCGAGGATATCTTCTTCCTTAACAATAAGATACTCTGTGCCGTTCATCTTCACCTTTGAGCCAGCATATCTGTCAAACATAACCTCATCACCTACCTTGACCTCCTTCACCTCAGTACCCACAGCCTCAACCTTGCCTCTCTGGGGCTTCTCCTTTGCAGTGTCAGGCACATAGATACCACCCGGAGTCTTTTCCACCTCTTCAGTATAAGAGATAAATACCCTGTCTTTTAAAGGTTTGAACTTCATAGGCACCTCTCCTTTCTTTTTAGAATTTTTATTAGCACTCACCTTTAGTGAGTGCTAATATAATAGTTTTGCGCCCCTTCTGGCAAGGTTTTAAATGGAAGAATAAAAGATATTATTGCAAATTATTTGCAATTATCTGCTTTTTTCTTTTCTTTTTGGATTATTGCTTGTTCAAGCTCTTTTTCTTTTCCTCTATGAATCTTTCTATCTCCTCGTTAAAGAAATCGCCCCTGTCCCTGACCTCCTGAGGAATCCGCATCTGATACAGCTTCAATCCCTCCTTGAGCTGATTCTGGAAGGACTCCCTGAATGTTCCCCTTTCAATTGCCTCCTCAACCTGCCCGGGATTGTAAAGGGCAATATCTGACAGGATTGTCCTCACAAGCCGCCTTGCCCGCTTAATGCCTTCATCCTCAGCTTTCTCTTCCACAGGTTTCTGTACTGTTTCCTTTATTTCCTCTTTCACGGGAGGTTCTGGTTTAACTGCTTCTTCTTTTTCTGGTTCAGACTTTACAGTCTCACCAAGCTGCTTTATTTTTTCTATAAGCCTTTCTTC
Organism: Nitrospirota bacterium; assembly: GCA_013151785.1. Classification (GTDB taxonomy): domain Bacteria; phylum Nitrospirota; class Thermodesulfovibrionia; order Thermodesulfovibrionales; family JdFR-85; genus JAADHP01. Next base: position 3,684 of record JAADHP010000090.1, read on the forward strand.
TATTTCAGGCTCCTCTATGTATTCATCTGCTCCATAGGTTGTTGAAGGAGCCCGTCTGTATTTTGATCTGTCATAAACGCTTGTTATTAAAATGACCTTTACATCTGAGGTCTCTTTTCTTTCCTTGATACGCTTGCATACCTCAAAGCCATATATCTTTGGCAGGGCAACATCTATTATTGCAAGAAAGGGATGCTCTCTCAGGGACTTTACCATTGCCTCTATTCCATTGAAGGCTGTTATAACCTGAAAGCCCTCCTTTTCAAGGATGGCTGCAATTCTATCCACTATTGATTTGTCTCCATGTGCCACGAGAATCAGATTATCCTGCCTTTCTTTCAAACTTTGTTACAGGCTTTTTGACCATCAGGATGGTTGCACATTTTGGACACTTAAACCGTGTTCCTCCAGGAGAAACCTTTTCATCGGCTATCTTTAATTTAACCCTGCACTTTGGACATATTACTATCACGATGACCTCCTCTTAATTCGTTTATCTGAATCTTCTTTTTGGAACCCATAATTTAATAGTCAGCAAACCAAAAAGAAAACCTCCAATGTGTGCAAACCAGGCTACCCCAGTCTCTGCCATAAGGCCTTTTGACATTATACCATTAAAAATCTGAATAATGCCCCAGAATCCGATAACCACAAAGGCTGGAATACGTATAATCTCAATAAAGAATCCAAAAAATATCAGAGTATGTATCCTTGCCCGAGGATAAAGCAAGAGATAGGCACCCAGGATTCCTGCAATAGCTCCGCTGGCACCTATCATGGGCACCCCTGAAGAAGGCGCTGAGACTGCGTGTGCCATGGCAGCCACCACTCCGGAGGTTAAATAAAACCCAACAAACCTGAAATGGCCAAGCCTGTCCTCTATATTGTTGCCAAAAATCCACAGATAAAGCATGTTGCCTATAATGTGAAAAAAACCTCCGT
>JAADHP010000193.1 GCA_013151785.1 Nitrospirota bacterium
TGTTGATGTAAGTTACAGTCGGTATTGCTACATGGTCTTCTTCACCACCTCTGTCTGCCTGTGAAGTACTGTTGGTAAGAAGCAGTGCTGTGGTGGAGTCTGAAGGGTTTTGATTTTTGTGTTAGATTTGCCTTGGATGGCAAATCGCAAAATTCCCTCGGAAGCGGACAGGATGTCCGCTGAGAATGAACTGAAGACCCCACCATGGCACTGCTATGTAAGTTTGTCTATAGAGCTTTTTGGTTTTTTTAAAATTGGGGGAACTTCTGAATGAAAAATAACAATTTAAGGAAACTTGAAGGAGATATAATCTCCAATCCCATCTGTCAGTTTGCCACTATAAAGGATTCATACCTGGTAGGAGGCTATATAAGGGATGCCCTGACTGGCAAACACTCAAAGGATCTTGATTTCATCATACCAAGGAAATATCAAAAAAGTATTGAAATACTATCTGGTTACTTTAAAGGAACAATATTCAGCTTTAAGAAATTCCATATAACAAGGATTGCACTTGAAGATGGCACCACAGTGGATTTTACCCTCTATGACAGTGTCTATGAAGACCTGAAAAGAAGGGATTTTACCATTAATGCCATAGCCTTTAATCCTAATAGAGGTTTTTTCGACCCCTTCAAGGGGATAGAGGATCTGAAAAACAGAACCATCAGGCTTATATCAAGGGAAAACATCAGGGATGACCCCGTCAGGATCATTCGTGCCTATAGGTTTATGGCCCAATTAAGGGCAAAGCTAACAACAGAAACCCTTGAGGCAATAAACCAATACAAGGATGGACTTCTACATTGTCCTGTTGAAAGAATCACTTTAGAGTTTTTCAAGCTCCTTGAATCTGAAGACCCTTTGGATGCCCTTATGGAATTAGTAAACACCAGTGTAATATCATTGATAATCCCTTATAATATCAATCAGTTAGAACAGTTAAGGAATAATCTTTCTTATGTTTCTGAAAAAATTAAAGCATCACATAAACTTTTACCTGATGAACTATGTAAAGAGATAGGCCAATCCCTGACCCTCCGGGGTCTGCTGTACCTCTGCACAATGATGGTTTTATCAAATGATAGAGAAGGAGCACATCTGACATTTTCAAATCTGGTCAGAAAGAGGGTAGAGGCGTTTGTCAGGAATATAAAAAACCCCTGTTTGTCCGGGTCAAAGGGATTAGATGACCTTTATGACTGTTTTACTGCACTTGAACCTGCTGTCATTGAAAGGATCATTTATGAGGGAAGATTTGATCTGATCCCTCAATACAGACGTTATGAATCAATAAAAAAAGCACCTCTGCTTAATGGTGATGAGATATTAGATGCAATCAATCTCCAGAAGGGACCCCAGGTTGGTCAGATGAAAAGACTGGTATGCCGGGAGGTCTTCGCCAACAGAATCAGGTCAAAAACAGAGGCCATAAAGTATCTTCAAGCCCTGCATGGCAATTCCCAGTGATATTATTTTACATAATATAAATTATCAGAACTTTTAAATTAACATTAATTGTTAAAAATATGTTATAAAGCCTGTTTATTTTCCCATGAATTGCCCAGAAACTAAAGAATGCTCCACTGCTGAACAATCTTTGTGCATTTCAATAATGTAAATATATCAAAGAGTTTCTCTTTTTTAATATGTACTCCCTACCAGTACTCCCCCGGATTGCTTAAGAATCTTTACTTTCACAGTTTTTCCTTTCTGAAACTCTTTTGCCTCAAACATTACATCAAGGTAGTTCTCGGATTTACCTTTAATCATGCCGTTCTCAGCCATCCTTTCCATTACAACCTCTACAGCACAACCGATCTGACTCTCCCTGTAGCCACGACGCTTTGATTGATCAAGCTCTTTCAGTATGTCATACCGCTGCCTTTTCACAGGTTCAGGTACCTTTTCTGACATTTTGGATGCATCAGTGCCGGGTCTGTCTGAGTAAGGAAAGATATGGATGTAATTGATTCTGTTTTCCTTGAGAAAGGAATAGGTATTGTAGAATTCACTGTCTCCTTCTGTGGGAAACCCCACTATTATATCTGTGCCAAGGTTTATATCTCTCTTTATATCATATAATACTTTAAGTTTACTCTGTAACATATTGAGATTGTAGGGTCTTTTCATCAAAGACAGTATCCTGTCATCAGCACTCTGAATGGGTATGTGAAGATGGGGCCGAATCCTCTTTTCCGACAAAAGCTGATACAGCCTGTCATCAATCTCATGGATCTCAAGAGAGCTGAGTCTTATCCTTATCCTCTTGGTGTTTTGCAGAATATCCTCTATCAGTTCAGACAACCCTGGCCTTCCAGAGATATCATATCCATACAGACCTATATGTGTGCCTGTTAAGACCACCTCATCATATCCTGCCTCCTCAAGGAGATTTATCTCTGATATAATCTCATCCCTTTGCCTGCTTACAGACCTTCCACGCGCCCTGTGTATTACACAGTAACTGCAACGGAAATTACATCCCTCCTGTATCTTGACAAAGGGCCTTGCACGATCAATCCTGACTTTAGATGATGTTTTACTTTCAGTATTATCGTCAATTACATTGATAATATAGTCTTTTTCATCATTTCTAACTATCCTTATCTCAGGGGATATCCTTTTTATCTCCTCCTCTGAAATCTGCGAGTAACAGCCTGTCACATAAACCCTGGCCCCTGTTTTGAGTGCCCTTCTGATGATCTGTCTGCACTGGTAATCGCTTTTCTTTGTTACAGTACATGTGTTTATGACACATATATCAGGTGAATCTTTGAGTTTAACCAGATCATGTCCCCTCTTCAGGAACAGCTGTTTCATATAATCGGATTCTGCAAGGTTTGTCTTACAGCCAAGGGTAAGAACAGCTATCTTCATGACAGGGCAATACCATCAAGGGAGTGTCTATGGGGTGTGGTAATCCTTACCTTTACAGTTTCACCAGCCATGAGGGGTCTGTCTGCCCTTATATTCACAATCTTATTGGTTCTTGTTCTTCCGGTAAAAAGCTCTGGTGCACTTTCAGATGACCCCTCAACCAGAACCTCCACAGTCTTGTCCTTTAATAAGGCATTTTTCCTCTCTGTAATCTTATCCTGTAGCCTGAGTATCTCATTTAGTCTCTCAAGCCTTATCTCTTCAGGCAGCTGGCCCTTCATTTCTGAAGCCTTTGTCATTGGTCTTGGAGAGAACTTGAATGCAAATATACCATCAAATTGAATCTCCTCAAGTGCTCTGATGGTGGCCTGATGGTCCTCCTCTGTTTCAGTGGGAAAACCAGCAATGATATCTGTGGTAATGGCAATACCAGGCACTGTAGCTCTCAGGAGTTCAACCTTTTTCAGATAGTCCTGCATAGTGTATTTTCTGTTCATCAGTCTCAGAATCCTGTCAGAACCTGACTGCAGGGGAAGGTGTATATGCTCACAGACCTTATCAAGCTCACCGATGGCATTTATAAGGTCACTGCCAAGGTCCTTTGGATGGGATGTAACAAAACGTATCCTCTCAAGCCCTTCAATACCATTAACCATCCTTAATAATCCTACAAAGTCTGTCTCAGACCTGTAGGAGTTAACATTCTGTCCAAGAAGCGTTACCTCTTTATACCCCTCAGAGACAAGCATCCTTATCTCACTGACAATGCTATCAGCAGGTCGTGACCGTTCCCTTCCTCTTGTGTATGGCACTATGCAATAACTGCAGAAATTATTACAGCCGTACATTATGTTTACCCAGGCACTAACCCCCTTCTTTCTGAAGGCAGGAATATCAAGGGTATGAAGTTCCTCGTTCTCCTCTGTAATAACCGACCTCTCTGTGGAGATGGCCTCCCCTATCCTGCTGATATTCTGCGGGCCCAAGACAAAGTCCACATGGGGAGCTCTCTTAAGGAGTTCCTCACCCCTTTGCTGGGCAATGCATCCAGCAACGCCTATCTTTACCGAGGGATTTCTTCGTTTAACATGCTTTGTTCTTCCAAGCTGGCTGAAGAACTTCTGCTCAGCCTTCTCCCGGATTGAGCAGGTGTTGAATATAATCAGATCTGCATCCCTTGGGTCCTCCACAGCACTGTATCCCTGCGCATTAAGGAGACCCAGAAGACGTTCAGAGTCATGAAAGTTCATCTGACAGCCAAAGGTTTTTATGTAAACCTTTTTCATATAGCTCCTTGTTTTTTAAGAAATTTATTTTGTCCTCTTTCAGGATTCAATCGTTATACCAGAGAATTGATATACAGGACTA